>JAJUHI010000004.1 GCA_029267955.1 Sporobacter termitidis
CCCGGGCGGCTTATCTTGAAGACCTTTTAAACGCCGAGCTGGACGGGCGCAATCTGGTGCGTGAAAAGTACATCCACATGATGAAAAACGTCGTCCCGGCGCAGTACGCGCTGCTGGCCGAGACGATCCCCATACCGGAGCCAGCCGTTACAAAACTTGCGGGCGAAATTTCCGACAGGCTGCTGGCCCAGACGCAGACGCTGTTCGACCGGTATCCCCATGTGACCGGCGCCGGTCGGCCCCTGCGGGCATCATCCGACACGCCGTATGTCACCTCCATTGAAACCTATCAATACAGCGAGCTGCTGACCTATTCCGAAGCAACGCTTACCGCCCTGAAGGCCCATTTGGAAGCATTGGAGAAAGAGGGCCGTCTGCTGGCGCGGGAAATCCTTGAAAACACCGTCCGCCACTACGGCTACCAGACCCTGGAGGCGGCGGAAAACGCGGCAAAAACCCGCGGTATGCGCCCATGACGGACTTTTATGACAGGCTTGACGCGCTGTATCAGGCCGGCGACCCTGAGGCCGTGGAGCCGTTTATCCGGGCGCAGCTCCGGCACGTTGCGGACACGGCGGGCGACGACAGCCCCGAATACGCCGCGGTATTAAACGAGCTGGGCGGCTTTTTGCGGGGCGTCAGCCGGTATGACGAGTCGGAGCGGGCCTTTCAGCAGGGCCTTGACATCCTAAAGGCCCAGGGCGGACATTTCACTACCCAGTACGCTGTCATGCTGATGAATTTTGCGGGCCTTTACCGGCTCACGGGCCGGGCGGACGAAGCCGTGAGATTGTTCACCGAAGCCAGGCAGCTCCTGGACGCTTCGGGAGCGGAAAAGGATGCGGCCTACGCCGCCGTTTTGAATAATCTGGCGCTGGCGTATCAGGATACGGGCGATTTTGACGCGGCGCTGCAGACGGCGCTGGAGGCCGACGCCCTCGCCAGGCAGCTTGGTACGGGCGACCATGAAAAAGCCGCCTCGCGCAACAACCTTGCCGTCCTCTGCCTGTGCGCCGGACGGCCCCGGGAGGCGGAGGCGTACATTGACGAAGCCCTAGACCTCTACGACCGGATGCCGGAGCCCGATGTCCACCACGCCGCCGCGCTGACCACAAAAGCCACCCTTTGCTGCCGCGCCGGCCAGTTTGAGAAGGCGCTGCCCCTGTTTCTGCGGGCTAAAGACCTGACGGCGCGCTTTTTCGGCAGAAATATCGAATACGCCGCCGGGGAGCGCCATATTGCCATGACCTACGAAGCCCTGGGCGATTTAAAAAACGCCCTTGTCCATATAGCCAGCGCGCTTAAAACGTATGAACAGCTGCTGGGGCCGGACCACCCGCGCGCGGCGGAGTGCCGCGCCATGCAGGAGCGCATTTTATCGCGGGAGACGCCCTTATGAACGCTATGACCCTCTCCCGGCAGTATTTTACGGAGATTGCCCGGCCTTATCTCCAGGAGGATTTCCCCCACCTCTACCCTGCCCTTGCCGCCGGACTTGTGGGCAACGGGTCGGAATGCTTCGGCTATGACGACGAGATTTCCCGGGACCACGACTGGGGCGTGGATTTCTTTATCTGGCTGCCGGAGGAGAACCGGGACCTGGTCCCTGCCCTCCAGGCCTGGAAATCGGCGCTGTTTGACAAGCACCCGCCGGTATACCCCAGAACGCGCTCGGAATACGGCGCGCGCCTGGGCGTCATGACCGCCGGCGATTTTTACAGAAGCCTCATCGGCTTCCCCCAGGGCCCGCAGACCCTGGAGGACTGGCGGCGGATACCGGAGGAGAACCTTGCCATGGCCGTCAACGGCGAGGTCTTTATGGACAACGCCGGGGCGTTCACCGCCGTGCGTCGACGGCTGCTGGAACATTACCCGGAGGATCTGCGTCTGAAAAAGCTGGCCGCCCG
The DNA here is from genome assembly GCA_029267955.1 of Sporobacter termitidis. Lineage (GTDB taxonomy): Bacteria > Bacillota > Clostridia > Oscillospirales > Oscillospiraceae > Sporobacter > Sporobacter termitidis_A. The sequence goes on from JAJUHI010000004.1 coordinate 1,908, forward strand.
GTGCATGGCCATCGCCCAGACAGGCCAGTATAACGCAATACGGTGCTACCGCCGGGGCGACTATGTGACCCTGCGGGCCGTCACCGCCCGTTTTACCGACAGCGTCATCTCCGCCGTGTTTCTGCTCAACAGGGTTTATAAGCCCTATTATAAGTGGGCCTTCCGCCGCATGACGGAACTGCCTGTTTTGGGGCCGGAGCTGGGCCCTGAGCTGACGGCGGTGGCGCTGTCTCCCATCGACGACCCGGATAGCTTCAAGCTTCTGGACGCGCGGCTCCGCCGCATCTGCGACCGTTTGGGCGCCGAGCTTATAAATCAGGGCCTGTCCTCTTCCGACGACTGGTTTTTTACCTCTCACGCCGAAGAGATCCGGCAAAAAATCCGCGATCCTTTTCTCAAATCTCTGCCGACGCAGTACGAATAAAGGGGGCGATCTGCATGTCCAGTTCGCATAAGAAGAAAATACTTGTTATCGGCGGCAGCGCTTTTGCTGGGCGCGTGTTTTCCATCCAGATGTCCAAAAAAGACCACATGGAGCTCCATGTGGTCAACCGCGGCCAGTTTCCGCTGAACCTGCCCAGTGTGAAAGAATATAAATGCGACCGGCACAACCCCAGAATGCTGGCCCGCATCGTTCCGGAAGGACCCTACGACGCGGTGGTCGACTTCTGCGCCCACACGGCCGGCGAGGTCAGCTCGCTTTTAGACGCGCTCCGGGGCCGGTTTTCCCATTACATCATGTTCTCCTGCGCTAGTGTCTACGAGCCGTACGGCGACAAGGCCAAAAAGGAGGACGACCCGCTTGTCACATCAAGCCAGGGGGACCCGATTTCCGATCAAATCTACAACAAAATCCTGCTGGAGCAGGAGACGGTCGCAACCTGTAAGAGCCTGGGCGTCCCCTATACAATCTTCCGCCCGACCTTTATCTACGGCCCCTTTACCCGTTCCGGGCGCGAATCCCATTACGTGGAGCTGATTGCCCGCGGACACGTGGTGCCGGTCCCCACGGACGCCACCTCCCGGTTCCAGCTGGTCTATGTCTTTGACATCGCCCGGGCTTTGGAGGTCAGCATCGGCGACGAGAGGGCCTTTAACCAGATCTTCAACCTGTCGGCCCCGGAGGAGATCACCCACGGTAAGCTGCTGGAGGCCTTCGAGGAGTTCAACGGCGGCCCCTTCATGTCGCGGCCGGTCACCGTGGAGGAGATTCTGGACGAGAACATCCCCAATCCCTTCCCCCTGACGGAAAACGAGCTGTTTTCCGGAGAGAAATTCGCCGAGACCTTTGAGTTTACCTATACGCCCTTCATGGAAGGCATGGAGAAAACCTTTAAAATCTTCTACTCGCTGTTTATCAGCTGAGCGCGCGCGATAAAATTTAAGCAGCCCGACGCCGTTGACGGTGTCGGGCTGTTATTTTGTCTATCTTGCTTATGCCGTCCGGCTGTTGACGCCTCTGAAGTCGGCTTCGGTGATGCACTTGACCGGGCAGACCTGGACGCATTTGCCGCAGGCGGTGCATTTGTCGTAGTCGATCACCGCCACGTTGTCCGTCACTACAATCGCGCCGGCGGGGCACTCGCGCTCGCACCGCTTGCAGGCGATGCAGCCGCGGCTGCACTGCTGCCGCGTCACGGCGCCCTTCTCCTTATTGCTGCACATGACCGCCTGGCGGATGGCGTCCGGTTCGATAGTGATGATGCCGTTGGGGCACGCCGCGGCGCACAGGCCGCAGCCGGTGCACAGCCGCGTATCGACCCGCGCCAAGCCGTTTTCGATGCAGATGGCGCCTTCGGGGCAGACGGCGGCGCAGTCGCCGAAGCCCATGCAGCCGTAAGTGCAGGACCCTTTCCCGCCGTACAGGAGCTTGCAGGCCTGACAGGTATTTATGCCCTCGTAGTTCATCCTGTCCCGGGTGGCTGTATTGTCGCCGCAGCAGTGGACAACCGCCACCTTCTCCTGTACTTCCTCAAAGGCGACGCCGAGTATTTCGCTGATCTCCCGGGAGACGGCGTCGCCGCCGGGGATGCAGAGGTTTGTTCTGACGCCGTTACCGTCCACCAGGGCGGCGGCGTAGCCGTCGCAGCCGGGGTACCCGCAGGCGCCGCAGTTGGCGCCGGGCAGCTTCTCCCGGATACGCTCGGCGCGCTCGTCTGTTTTGACCGCCATCACCTTGGAGGCGACGGCCAGCATCACGGCGCACAAGAGGCCGATTGCCGTCACAGAGACGACGGCAGTTATGATACCACTCATTGAGCCATCTCCTCCTTTCTAACCGAACAGATTTTCAATAACGCCGTTAAAGCCGAAGAACGCCAGCGACAGGATCGCCGCCGAGATCAGCGTTATCGGCAGGCCCTTAAAGGACGGGGGCGGGTCGCTGGCCTCCGTGTGGCTGCGCACGCCGGAGAAGATCACCATGGCCAGCATGAAGCCAAGACCGGAACCCAGCGCGTTCACAAGCGCCTCAATAAAGGTGTAGCCCTTGTTGATGTTGGCGATGGTCACGCCCAGCACCGCGCAGTTGGTTGTGATCAGCGGCAGGTAGACGCCCAGGGCCGTATACAGCGCCGGGATGTACTTTTTCAGCGTGATTTCCACCAGCTGCACCAGGGCGGCGATGACCAGAATGAACACAATCGTCTGCAAATAGCCCATGCCGTTGGGGTTGAGCAGATACGCCTGAATGGGCCAGGTGACGGCGGTGGCCAGCAGCATAACAAAGATGACGGCCACGCTCATGCCGGTGGCGTTTTTCAGCTCCTTGGAGACGCCCAGAAACGGACAGATGCCCAGGAACTGACGCAGAACGTAGTTGTTGACCAGCACGGCGCTCATGAGGATAATAACCAAAGCTCTGAAATCCATCAGTTGTCACCCGCCTCTCCGCATTTCAGCTTGCCGCAGGCGGCGGCCGACGGACAGCCCTCGCAGCCGAATTCGGTTTTCTTAATAGCCTTCCCCTTGGTGAGCTTGTTGACAAGGGCGATGAGCAGGCCGAAGACCACAAAGCCGCCGGGGGCCATGGTCATGATGGAGATGGTGTTCTCGGACAGCGCCGGGATGGCCATGCCGAACCAGGTGCCGTTGCCGAAAATCTCCCGGATGGTCGCCATGGCCAGCAGCGCCAGCGTAAAGCCGACGCCCATGCCGATGCCGTCCAGGGCCGAGTCGCCGACGCCGTTCTTGTTGGCAAACATCTCCGCCCGCCCTAAAATAATGCAGTTGACGACGATCAGGGGCAGGTAGATGCCCAGCGCCTGATACAGGGAGTAGGCGTACGCCTCCACCACCATCTGGACGACGGTGACAAAGCCGGCGATGACGACGATGTAACACGGGATTCTGACCTTGTCGGGAATCACGTTTCTCAAAAGCGAGATGGCGATGTTGGAGCACACCAGCACCGCCGTAGCGGCCAGGCCCATGCCGATGGCGTTGGTGGCCTGGGTGGAGACCGCCAGCGTCGGGCAGGTGCCCAGAACCAATACCAGAACGGGGTTTTCCTTGAGGATGCCCCGGGTCAGGTTGGCTAGTTTTTTCATTTCGCCGCCTCCTTTGCAATCTCAAAAGCGCTGTAGGCGTCTTTGACTGCGTTTATATAGGCCCTGGAGGTGATGGTGGCGCCGGATACGGCGTCAACGCCCTCCAGCGCGGCGTCAGACCCGGGCAGAACGCGCTCCAGAGTGTCGATGGCCTTGGTGCCGATCCCCTTCGTCTCGGACTGCTCCAGTGTCCTGCAGGCGATGAGGAAGCCGTCGGGGTCGATACCGCAGAGGAGCTTCATATCGCCGCCGTAGCCGGCGGTGGTCAGCGCGATGACGTAGCCGACGCCGTTTGTCGCTCTGTAGACCTCCGTCACGGCAGCCGGCAGGCCGTCCAGGGTCAGCTCTTCAAAGCCCTCGGCCTCCGGTATGATGGCGTTTCTTGCTTCCTCCGCCCGCCGGGCGGCCGCCTCGGCGATCACCGGCCCGGTAAAGCTGTCCGTGATGGCCAGGGCCGCGGTGATGACAAGGCAGATGACGGTTAAAACCAGGATGGGCAGTACAAAATCCTTTTTCATGAGCCGGCACCTCCAAACGCCTTGCGCCTTGTCAGGCGGTTAATATACGGCACCAGGATGTTCATCAGCAGAATGGCGTAGGAGACGCCCTCTGGGAAGCTGCCGTAGACCCGGATGAGCACGGTGAAAAAGCCTGCGCCGAAGCCGAAGATGATTTTCCCCCAATTTGTCTGGGGCGAGGTGACGTAATCGGTGGCCATGAAGAAAGCGCCGAGAACAAGCCCGCCGGACAGCATCTGATACAGGGGCTGCTGCCCTAACAGCAGCGTCAACAGGCCCACCGTCCCGATGAAAGCCACCGGGATATGCCAGCTGATAACCCGGCGGATTAGGAGGTAGACACCGCCCAGTAAAAGGGCCAGCACGCTGGTCTCGCCCAGGCAGCCGCCCCGGACGCCCAGCAGCATATCTTTAAGCGGCGGCAGCAGCTCCGGGGTACCTTTAGCGATTATCGCCAGCGGCGTGGCGCCGGACACGCCGTCCGGGGCCACCCAGCTTGTCATGGAAACCGAAAAAGCTAAAAACATCACAATCCGCGCCGTAATGGCGGGGTTGGCAAAGTTTTTGCCGATGCCGCCGAACAGCTGCTTGACGAGAATGATGGCCACCACGCTGCCGAAAACCGCCTGCCAGAGCGGGATGGTAACCGGCAGATTGTACCCTAACAGCAGGCCTGTCACGACGGCGGACAGATCGCCCACGGTGACGGGCTTTTTCATGGCCTTTTCATACAGCCACTCGCTGAGGACGCAGGATAATACGCACACGGCGGCCACCAGGGCCGCCCGCGGGCCGAAGACCCAGACGGCGGCAATAAGGGCCGGAACAAGGGCGATGATCACATCCAGCATGATTCTGCGGGTTGTGGCACTGCTTCTGATGTGGGGGGACGCCGAAACCGTCAGCATACTCATTGGACCTTCGCCTCCTTCCCGGCTTTCTGTTTATCCTGATAGCTTTTGAGCATGGGCTTGGAAAGCTTCATCACCTGCACCAGCCGCCGCTTCGCCGGACAGACAAAGGCGCAACAGCCGCACTCCATGCAGAGATTGACTTTATACGTCTCCAACAGCTCCGGCTTTTTCAGCTGATACGCGGTTTCAATGTTCAGTGGCATCAGCTTCATCGGACACGCCTTGACGCATCGGCCGCAGCGGATGCAGGGCGTCTCTTCCGGCAGCGCCGCGTCTTTTTTGTTAAAGGCCAGGACGTCGTTGGTGTTTTTTAAAACGGGCACGCTGTCGTCCGGCACGGCGATGCCCATCATCGGGCCGCCGTACAGAATCTTTTCCGCGCCTTCCAGCCCGCCGCAGAACTCAAACAGATCTTTAATCGGCGCGCCGATGGGCGCGATGACGTTTTTCGGTTCTTTCACGGCGGAGCCGTCCACCGTGACGCATTTTTCAATAAGGGGCATGCCCGTCTTGACGTACCGCGCGATGGCCGCCAGGGTCGTGACGTTGAGGACAACAACGCCCACATCCAGCGGCAGCTTCCCTTCCGGGACAATCCTGCCGGTGATGCTGTATATCAGGACCTTTTCGCCGCCCTGCGGATAGAGCCCGGGCAGCTCGAACACTTCGACGCCTTCCGTCTTTGCGGTCAGGTCCTTCATAACCCGGATGGGCTCCGGCTTGTTTTTCTCAATCCCGATGACGATCTTTTTCCCGAAGAATTTCCGCAGCAGCCCGATGCCCTCGGCCACAAAGTCGGTTTCATCCAGCATGGTGCGCGTGTCGGAGGTGATATACGGCTCGCACTCCGCGCCGTTTATCAGGATATAGTCAACCTTGTCAAGCTCTTTGACCGTCAGCTTCACCGCCGTCGGGAATCCGGCCCCGCCGAGCCCAACGACGCCGCTGTCCCTGACCGCCTGCAAAAACTCATCCAGGTTGGTCACCGCCGGCGGCTTTAGCCCCTCCCAGAGCGTCTGTTGTCCGTCGGACTCGATGGTTATTGCCGTGGTCTTCTGACCGGCCGACGTTATAAAATCGCCGACGCTTTTGACCTTGCCGGAGACGCTGCTGTAAACCGGCGACGAGACAAAGCCCGCGGCCTCGCCCACGAGCTGGCCCACCGCCACCTGGTCTCCGGCTTTGACCACCGGTTTTGCCGGCGCGCCGATGTGCATGGACATCGGAAGCACGATTTCCTTTGGCAGCGGCAGCCTTTCCGGCTTGCTTCCGGCTGTATTCTTACGGTGCGGCGCGTGGACGCCGCCGAGTCTTCTCATAGCATTGTCTCCCCTCTCCCCGAGTCTTGTAGGATGCTTACACGCACTCAATAATCATATCGCTGTTTTTTGTCAATGTCCACTGATTTTATATTACCAGGGCAAAATGAACGGCGTCTGATTGAAGTCCAACAATTTATTAACAAACTTATGCCGAGGCGGCAAATTGGGGCAGAAACCGGCCAAATTGCATAATGACGGCCCCCCTGGCAAAAAATATCGTAGATTAGCCGCTTCAGGAGGAATCACCAAAGAATGTCTTATCATGACCACGACAACGTGTCAGCGTATGAGGACCTAGTAAGATTTGCCCGGGAAACCGCCGGCGCCATCAAAATCGGCGGACGTGTTTCCCCTTCCTATACCGCCAAAACAGCCGAGAACAACCTGACGCTGATCAAGTCCGTGATGAAGAGCGCTTCGGCTTACGCCGAGGCCCATGTCACGCTGCCCCAGGAGATCGAATGGCTCCTGGATAACTGGTACATCGCCGAACGCGAAGGCAAAAGCGCCGTCTTTGACATGAAAACGGCGCCCAAAATGAATACCGTGGCTAATTCCGGCAAGAAAAAGCGCCTTGTGGTCAGCGAAGCCGCCCTGGCTCTTGTCCGATATGGGCGGGGTTGCGTAACCTCAGACCATATCGAGGTTTTTCTGGACGCCTTCGGCGATATCATCTGCCTGTCGGAAGCCGAGCTGTCATATTTTATCCCCGCCCTTCGGCTGGAGCTGATCGCCGCCCTGGCCGGCGGCTGCAGAAAGCTGAAAAACGTCATTGCCGGCGGCGCGCCGGAGGAGGACCTGGCGTGCTTTTTGGGCAGCCTGTTCACCTCGCTGCGGTTTTTGTCCGGCTTTGACGCCTCGTCCATCCTCGAAAACGTCAACCGGGTGGAGCGCACGCTCCGGTGCGACCCGGCCGGCGTTTATTCCCTGATGGACGAGCAGACCCGGTTCTCCTACCGGCGCGAAATCGCGCATCTTGCCGAAGAGCGCGGAGAAAACGCCTTTGACGTGGCCGGGCGGATACTCCAGCTGGCCCGGTCATCAAACTGCCATGTGGGCTACTATATCTTCACAAAACCCCTGGGCGAGGCGAAAAAGGCGCGTTCCGGCGCGCTTTATATCGGCTTTATTATTCTGGCGAGCCTTTTCATCGCGCTGCTGATAAGCTTCTGGCTCGACCAACCGGCCCTGTCGATTCTCCTTTTGCTGCCGGTGTCGGACTTTATCAAGAACGTCACCGACTACGCCGTACTGCGGTTTGTCAGGCCCCGCCGCATCCCGCGGCTGGAGCTTTCCGGCGGCGTTCCGGCATCCGGCAAAACCCTTTGCGTCATCTCCCTGCTGCTCACCTCCACCGAGGGTATCCGCCGGGCGGCGGGGCTGTTGGAGGAATATAGGCTCGCCAACCGCGACGCCGGAGAAAATCTCTTGTTCGGCATTTTGGGGGACCTGCCCGACGCCGTTTCGGAGAGCCGCCCAGAGGACGAAAAGCGAGTTTGTACCGCGGCAGAAGAAATCAACCGGCTCAATTCTGCCTACGGCGGCGGTTTTTTTCTTTTTACCCGGGGCCGCCGCTACAACCCGCGGGACCGGCAGTACACCTGCTGGGAGCGCAAGCGCGGCGCGATTCTGGAGCTGTGCCGCTACCTGCGCGGGCGGGACACCGCCCTGGGCTGCCGGGCGGGGGATGCCTCAAAGCTGTCGGATATCGTTTATCTCATCACGCTGGATAACGACACGCGCTTGAACGCCGGGGCCGCCAGAGAGCTGATCGGCGCGGCGCTGCACCCCCTCAACCAGCCGGCGGTCGACGATAACAAAGGTCTTGTCACGGCCGGCTACGGCATCATCCAGCCGCGCATATCGGTGGACCTTGCCGCCGCCAACCAGACCGATTACACGCGCATCTTCGCCGGACAGGGCGGCATTGACCCCTACGGCGGGATGACGGGCGACATTTATCAGAACCTCTTCGGCGCGGGGAGCTTTGCCGGCAAGGGCATCATTCACGTGGGCGCCTACCTGGCCTGTCTCGACGGCTGCTTCCCGGACAATACGGTGTTGTCCCACGATCTTTTGGAGGGCGCGTATCTCCGGTGCGGCTTTGCCGGCGATATCGAGCTGACCGACGGCTTCCCCGCCAAGATCACGACCTTTTACGACCGCATGCACCGCTGGACCCGGGGCGACTGGCAGTCGATGCCCTGGCTCTTCCGCCGCGTGAAGAGGACCGACGGGTCAAAGGCAATAAACCATCTGTGCCAGATCGACCGGTGGAAGATTGCCGACAATCTGCGGCGCAGCCTGGTGCCGGTGGCCACCTTTGTCTCCCTGGCCTTGGGGATGCTCTTTTATAACGAGGACTTTCTCTGGGCGGCCGGCATCGCCGTGATTGCCGCCGTGTCGCACCTTTTAATCACGTCGGCATCCGGCGTTTTCAGCAAGCGCCACGGCCGCGTCCGGTACCAGACGACGATTGTCAGCGGCTTTAAGGGCCAGCTGTTGCAGACGGTTATCAAGCTGATTCTGCTGCCTTATGAGGCCTGGGTCTGCCTGCACGCGATTGTGACGGCGCTGCTGCGGATGCTGGTCACCCACCGCAACATGCTGTCCTGGGTGACGGCGGCGGACTCGGAAAAAAGGATGAAAAACACCCTTGCCCAGGTGGTGGGCAAAATGTGGCCCGCCGTTTTCATCACCGCCGCCCTGGCGGTGCTCACCCCCTTTTTAGCGGCGCGCGTCGTCGGCGTCATCTGGGCGTTATCACCTTTGATGGTGGTGCATTTAAGCCGGGACAACCGGAAAAAGCCGAGCTTAAACCCGGAGGACAAGCTGCTGCTGTCCCGTTTTGCCGGCGATATCTGGCGATATTTCGACGAGCTGATGACGTACGAGGACAACTGGCTGCCGCCGGACAACTACCAGGAGCAGCCCGCCGTCGGCGTGGCGCACCGGACCTCCCCGACAAACATCGGCCTGGCGCTCATCTCAGCCTTGGCCGCCCACGACCTGGGCGTGTGTACAAAGGAGCGCGCCATACAGGTAATCAGCCGCCTTTTGGAAACCATGGAAAAGCTGCCGAAATGGCAGGGACACCTATACAACTGGTACGATACCCTGACCCTGCGGGTCCTGCAGCCGGCATACGTGTCCGCGGTGGACAGCGGCAACCTGGCCGGCTGCCTCATCGCCCTGCGGGAAGGGCTATTGGAACTTAATGAGACGGCTCTGGCGTCAAAAGCCGACACGCTGCTGAAGGCGATGAGCTTTACGCCATTGTTTGACAAGAAGCGACAGCTGTTTTATATCGGCTGGGACATTAACGCCGGCGCGCCCACCCAGGGGTGGTACGACCTTCTGGCCTCCGAGGCGCGGCAGACCAGCTATATCGCCATCGCCCGGGGCGATATCCCCAGAAAGCACTGGCGACGGCTGGGCCGATCCTTAGTTGCCAAGGACGGATACCGGGGCATGGCCTCCTGGACGGGGACAATGTTTGAATACCTGATGCCGGAGCTTTTACTGCCCTGCTACCAAAATTCGCTCATCGACGAGAGCCTGCGTTTTTGCCTGTACGTCCAGAGAAAGCGCGCCGAAGGGTACCCCTGGGGCATGTCGGAAAGCGCCTTTTACGCCTTTGACCACACATTGAGCTACCGGTATAAGGCCCACGGCGTCCAGCGCCTTGCCCTCAAGCGCGGCATGGGCCGCGAGGCGGTGGTGTCGCCCTACGCCACCTTCCTTGCCCTGCCTTTAAATCCGAAGGCAGCGATCCAGAACCTCAAGCGCCTGATGAAGCTCGGCATGGAGGGGCGGTACGGCCTGTATGAGGCGGTGGACTTCACCCCCAGCCGGGTGCGCAGCGCCAGCGGAAAATATGAGATTGTCCGGACCTATATGGCCCACCACCTGGGCATGAGCATCGTGGCCATCGACAACGCCGTGAAAAACGGCATCATGCAGCGCCGGTTCATGCGGGACCGGGAGATGGCCTCCTTTGCCGAGCTTTTACAGGAGAAGGTGCCGGTGGGCGGGATCGTCCTGCGGCAGCCGCCCCGGGACGTGCCGGAAAAGCCCGTCCGCGCCGCCTCGGCCGACTGGGTGTTCCGGACAACCGCCGTGGATTACAGAAATCCGCGCTGCACGCTGCTGGGCAACGGCGCGTACACCGTTATCGCCGCCGAAACCGGTCAGACCAGCTCCTTCTGGAACGGCGTGGCCCTCACCCGTACCTCCTTTGACCAACTGGGGCCCGACGCGGGCATGTCTTTCTTCCTCAGCTGCGGCGACGACATTGTCTCCCTGCTCCCCTCGCCCATTTTCGACAGAAACGTCCACTATTCCTGCGAGATGACGGGCGCCTTCTGCCGGATTGACGCCAAGAGCGGCAGTCTTTCTTCCTCTATGACCGTCTGCGTCCCCGAGGACGAGGCCGGCGAAAAGCGGGTTGTCGAAATTTCCTCCGGCGTGCCGCGGGAGGCCGAGCTCATCTGCTACTTTGAGCCCGTCCTGGCGCAGCAGTCGGATTACGACGCCCATCCGGCCTTTTCCAAGCTCTCTCTGGAATCGGACGTCATCGACGGCGCGGTGGTCTTCCGTCGGCGGCCCCGGGCCCGGGGCCGCGGCATCGCCCTGGCCTTCGACGCCGACAGGCCCTTTGCCTTTGACACCTCCCGGGAGGCGGCGTTAGGCCGCGGCGGCCTGTTGTCCCTGCGGCAGTATCTGCTCCGGGAGCCCGGTACGACAACCGGCGCGGTGCTGGACCCCTGCGTCATGGTGCGGCTGAAGCTGCACCTGACGCCGGACGCCCCCTGCCGGGTCAGCTTCGCCCTGACCACCGCGTCCACCACCCAGGCCGCGGCCGCCGCGGCAAAACGGATACTGCAAAACGGTGAAAGGCCCGGCATATCCCGCTTAGATGAGACGGCCCAGCGTTTAAAGCTGACCGGCGAGCAGATCGAACGGGCCATGGCGCTGCTGCCGGCGCTGGTTTACCCCTCGCCGGACCGGGTCATCGACCCGCCGGCGGCCGCCGCTCTTGAAAAAGGGCAGAAAAGCCTCTGGTGCCTGGGCATTTCCGGCGACCTGCCCATCATCGCCGCCGTCATTGAGGCCGAGGAGGATATCGAAGGCGGCAAGACGCTGATTCCGCTGCACCGGTTTTTATCGGAAAACGGCGTCGCCTTCGACCTTGTTTTCCTGGTCCGCGGCGGCGGCGACTACCGGAACACCTTACAGGACAAGGTGATGCAGGCGCTGCGGGAGTACGACCATGACACGCGGGTCGGCGCCCGGGGCGGCGTGCATCTGGCGGATATGGCGGCCGAAGGCGCCGAGACGGTCCGCGCCGTTGCGGTCTTATCCTATACCGGCGGCCGGCCCGTCATCGTCGCCCCCCGCCACGACACGACCGGACCCCAGCCCCGCCAGCTGTACGGCGTCAATCAGAGCCAGCCGCTACAGTATTGGTACAACGACGACAACAGCTTCAGCTTTAATATCCGGGGCCAGCTGCCCTATAACGCCTGGAGCCACATGCTGGCAAATGAGGACTTCGGCTATCTGGCAACGGACGCCGGCACCGGGCACATGTGGCACCGCAACGCCCGGGAGAACAAGCTCAACAGCTGGCTCAACGACAGCCTTGCCACCGTTGGGACGGAACGGCTGGAGCTTTTATCCGGCGGCGAGGGCACGCCGGGCGGAGAGAAGATATCCCTTTTCGCTGCGCCCGACGGCTATGACTGCCGCGTCACCTACGGCTTCGGCTGGGCGGAATGGAAAAAAACGATCGGCGGCGTCGAGTATACAACGACGGCTTTTGTGCCCCGCGATGTGCCGGCGCGTGTTTTCATCATCGAATCCTCGTCGCCGGACCCCTTTGAGGTCGCCTACGGCACGGAGCTTGTCATGGCCCCGGACCCGGAGGACGCCGTCTATGTGACCACCTCGCGGACCGGCGACGTCATCTCCGCGCGCAACGCCTACAACGCCGACTTTCCTGACACCGTGTTCCATCTGACGGCGTCGTCGCCGGAGAAGGCGTTTACCTGCTCCCGCACCAGCTGGCTGTCCGGCGTCTACGACGGCTGGACCGGCACGGGGATACTCCCATGCGCGGCGGCGGTGTATATGGCGGAGAAAGCCCTGGTCATCGTCACGGGCTGCGACAGCCCCGAGGCGCTCCGGCAGCTAGCTAACCCCGAAACGGCGCGGAAAAAGCTGCGGGAGACCGTCGATTATTGGCAGGACGTCACCGGCAAGCTGACGGTCAACACCCCCTGCGAGCACCTCAACCGCTATATCAACGGCTGGGCCGTCTATCAGGCCCTCTGCTGCCGCGTCTACGGACGCAGCTCGCTGTATCAGAGCGGCGGCGCCTACGGCTTCAGGGACCAGCTGCAGGACATCACGGCCCTTGTGGACGCCGTTCCGGAGGCGGCGCGGCAGCACCTGATCCGGGCCGCCCGCCATCAGTTTTTGGAGGGCGACGTCCAGCACTGGTGGCACCCCGTCAAGAGCGACGGCTTCCACGGCGACAAGGGCGTCCGGACCCGCTGCAGCGACGACCTGCTCTGGCTGCCCTACGCCCTGTGCGTCTACGCCGAAAAGACCGGCGACATGTCCATCTTTTCAGAAAAGGCGGGCTATATCGAATCACAGCCCCTGGGCGAGGACGAGGACGAGCGCTACGAGCAGCCCAGATTGTCGGAGAAGACCGAAACGCTCTTAGAGCACGCCGTCCGGGCCGTGGACCTTGTCCTAAAGCGCGGCACCGGCCGCCACGGCCTGAACCTGATGGGCACCGGCGACTGGAACGACGGGATGAATCTGGTGGGGGCCGGCGGCGCCGGCGAAAGCGGCTGGCTGACCTGGTTTACCGTTGTGACGGCGACCAAAATGGCCGCCGTCTGCCGGGCGTACCAAAACCCGGGGGCCGCCGCCCGGTTTACGGAAGCCGCCGAAACCCTGAAAAAGGCCGCCGAGGCCGCCTGGGACGGCGACTGGTTCATCCGCGGCTACTACGACGACGGCACGCCCCTGGGCTCCTGCGCGTCGGAGGAGTGCCGGATCGACTCCATTGCCCAGAGCTTTGCCGCCCTGGCCGGTGCCGAGGCCGGCAAGACGCGGACGGCGCTCTCCTCCGCCGTGGACAGGCTTTTCGACCGGGAAAACCGCATCGTCCGGCTGTTCGACCCGCCCTTTGCCAAGGGCTTGACAACCCCGGGCTATATCAAGGGCTACAGCCCCGGCTTCCGGGAAAACGGCGGACAATACACCCACGGGGCCATCTGGCTGGCCATGGGCCTGTTTATCGCCGGAATGACAGATTTAGGCTGGGAGCTGTTGGAGGCGCTCCTGCCCCAAGGCCGGCCCAACGAGGTATATAGGACCGAGCCGTATGTGCTGGCGGCGGACGTCTACACAGCGGCCGGCCACGTGGGCCGCGGCGGCTGGACCTGGTACACCGGGGCCGCCGGCTGGTTTTACCGGGTGGCTGTTGAAAACCTGCTGGGGCTGAACCTGAAAGACGGCAGGCTGCATGTTTCTCCCGCGCTTCCTTCCGGCTGGGACGGCTATGAAGCCGTCTGGCGGAATAACGGAGCCATATACCGCATCACCGTCCGGGACGGGCGCGTCACGGTCTGTCAGGACGGCGGGCCGGACACCGGCGGCGGGGTGATCGTCGACGCCGACGCAGAAATGACGGAATTTCAAAAATAGCCGCAAAAATAATTACCAAAGTTTATGAAAAAGTAGTATAATAGATTTAATAAGCGCTCGACCCGAGACTGATTCTGCGGAGGCTGTCTATGCAGGAAGTTTTACGAAAGCAAATCATGCCCGACACGCACCTGACCTGCGTGAAAACGGACAAATTCAAAACCTGTACCTTATCGGTCAATTTGATCGCCCCCTTGGACAGGGAGGCCGCGCCCAAAAACGCGCTGCTGCCGAAGGTGCTGCTGCGGGGCACCGCGGCCCACCCAGACATGGCGCAGCTCAACGCCGCCCTGGACGAACTCTACGGCGCCCGCATCGTGCCCTTAATCCGCAAAAAGGGCGAGAACCACTGCGTGGGCTTTTTGGCCGACTTTATCGACGACGATTTCGTGCCGGCTGACGAGCGGATTCTCGAAAAAACCGCCGCCCTGTTGGGCGAGGTGCTGCTATCCCCCACCACCCACGGCGGCCTGCTGCGCGCCGATTATGTGGACGGCGAGAAGAAAAATCTCATCGACGAGATCCGCGCCGGCATCAACGACAAGCGCAGCTACGCCCTGGACCGGCTCTTTGAGCTGATGTGCGACAAGGAGCGCTTCGGCGTGCACAAGCTGGGCGACGAGGCCCGCGCCGCGGAGATCACCCCCATGTCCCTCACCCGCCATTACCAGAGCCTGTTGTCCGGCGCCCGCGTGGAGGTCTTCTACTGCGGCGCCCACGACCCGGCCCGCGTGGAGGCCGCGGTCCTGTCCGCCCTGGCCGCCCTGCCCCGATCGGGCCCGGCGACGCCCGTGACAACGGACGTCCGGCTGGAGGCTGTTACAAAGGAGCCGCGGGTCTTTACGGATAAGCTGGACGTCAACCAGGGCAAGCTGACCATCGGCTTCCGGCTCGGAAAGAGCATGCTGTCGCCCAACTACGCGGCGCTCATGGTCTTCAACGCCGCCTACGGCGGCTCCGTGACCTCCAAGCTTTTCCTCAACGTCCGCGAAAAGCTGTCCCTTTGCTATTACGCCAGCTCCCTGATTGAAAAGCACAAGGGCGTCATGGCCGTGTCCTCCGGCGTGGAGTGCACCAAGTTCGAGGTCGCGCAGAATGAAATCCTGGCCCAGCTGGACGCCATGAAAAAGGGCGATATCAGCGACTGGGAGCTCTTGTCCGCCAAACGCGCGGTCATCACCTCCATCAAGGCCAACATGGATAAGCCCGCCGGGCTTGAGGAGATGTTCTTTGACCAGACCATCGCCTCCATCAAAATCACGCCGGACGAGCTGGCGGCGCTGGCCGACAGCGTCACCGCCGGCGAAATATCGGAGATCGCGTCCGGCGTGGAGCTGGACAGCATCTACTACCTGACCTGCCTGGACAACGGAGGTGACGCCCATGAAAACTAAATGCTACGACCGGATCGGCGAACAGGTCTACAGCGAAAAGCTGGAAAACGGCCTGACGGTTTTTGTCGTCCGCAAGCAGGGCTACAACAAGAAATACGCCTTCTTCGCCACCGATTACGGCGGCGCGGACCGGCGCTTCAAGCTGGGCGGCCGCTGGCTGGACACGCCCATGGGCGTGGCGCATTTCTTGGAGCACAAGATGTTTGATACCGAGGACGGGAACGCCCTGGCGGAGCTGTCCGCCAACGGCGCGTCCCCCAACGCCTTCACCTCCACGGACATCACCGCCTATTTCTTTGAGAGCATCGAGAAGTTCCAGGAGAATCTGGAGATTCTGCTGAGCTTTGTCTCCATCCCCTATTTCACGCCCGAAAGCGTCCAGAAGGAGCAGGGCATCATCGGCCAGGAGATCCGCATGACGGAGGATGAGCCGGACTACGCGGTCTACTACGGCCTGATGAAGGCGCTTTACAAGCACAATCCCCTGCGGGACTCCGTGGCCGGGACGGTGGAGAGCATCGCGGAAATCACGGCGGACACCCTCTACAGCTGCCACAAGGTGTTCTACAACCCCTCCAACATGGTGCTCGTCGTCGCCGGCGACGTGGACCCGGAGCAGATCACCGCCGCCGCGCGCAAAATCCTGCCCAAGGAGCCCGGCGAACTGCCCCAGCGGGATTACGGGCCGGCGGAGGCCATGACGCCGGAGTCCGGCCGGTTTGAGGCGCGCATGGAGGTCAGCATCCCCATCTTCCTGATGGGCTGCAAGGCCATACCGCCGGTCAAGGACATTGACTTTTTGCGCCAGGAGCTCATCGGCACCCTCGCCATGGATATCCTGGCCGGCCGCTCCTCCCCACTGTTTCTGAAAATGTACGAGGAGGGCCTTATCAACAACAACTTCTCCGCAGCCTACGAATACGCCGCCGGGGCCGCCTGCACCATCGCGGGCGGCGAGAGCGCCAACCCCGACAGGGTGTTTGAGCTCTACAAACAGGCCGCCGGCGACCTGGCCGCGAAAGGGCCGGACCCGGAGCTGTTCAACCGGCTCAAAAAGGCCATGCAGGGCCGCCAGCTGCGCTCCTTAAATTCCTTTGAGACCATCTGCTACAATACCGCCCGGGGCTATTTCAGGGGCTACGACGCCTTCCAGGCCCCGGAGGTACTGGCCGCAGTCACCCGGGAGGACATTACGGCCTTTGCCAGAGACAACCTCCGCAGCGGGGACATGGCCCTCTCCGTCATCCTGCCGAAAAACGCCTGATACCCGGGCCCGGAAGGAGGTTTCCTATTGCAGGGCGTCAAGATTTCCTTTCCCATGTTCGGCGACCGTTTCGTTATAGACCCGCCCACCTATTTCACGGTGTTTTCCCGACCTGTCTACTGGTATGCCGTCATCGTCACCCTCGGCTTTATCCTAGCTGCCGCCTATATTCTCAAAAGGCGGCGGACCTTCGGCCTTACCCAGGACAACATCCTAGACATGTTTCTCATAGCCGTCCCTTGCGGCCTCATCGGCGCCCGGCTCTACTATGTGGCCTTTAATCTAGAGAACTACACCGGGCCCGGCAACTGGCTCAACATCTTCAAGATCTGGGAGGGCGGCCTGGCCATTTACGGCGGCATCATCGCCGCGGCCGTGGGAATCTGGATTTACGGGCGGCGCAAAAAAATCCCCGCCGGCGTCCTTTTTGACGCGGGCGCGCTGGGCCTGCTCATCGGGCAGGCCGTCGGCCGCTGGGGCAATTTCATCAACCGCGAGGCTTACGGCGGCGAAACGGACCTGCCCTGGAAAATGGGACTGACGACGGCCGGACGGACAATCTACGTCCACCCCACATTTTTGTATGAATCCCTGTGGAACCTGCTCGGCTTACTCCTGCTTCATATATTCTCGAAGACCCGCAGAAAATATGACGGGCAGCTGTTTCTGATGTACGCCGCCTGGTACGGGCTGGGCCGCTTTTTCATCGAGGGCCTGCGGACGGACAGCCTGTATTTGCCGGGCACGGACATCCGTATATCGCAGCTGGTGGCCGCCCTCACCTTCTGCATCGCGGTCTACTTTCTCCTGCGCAACCGCCTGCGGAAAACGCCGGACCGTCGCCTGTACGCGCAGACCGTACAGGAAGCGCCGGATGCACCCCCGGCAAAAGACGGCCCCGGCGGATGAAAATGTTAGGAAGCACTGGCACGACAAGTAAAACGGAGGTTTGCAATGTCTAATTTTGAAGAGCTCAAACAACGGGCAAAAGACGCCGTGGAATCCATCGCCGACAAGTCGATCGAGCTGTACAAGGCCACGGAGGAAAAAACGAAGCTGCTGGCCAAGACGACGAAGATTTCGGCTGAAATCACCATGGAAAAGGGCGCCCTGAGACGGCTGTACAGGGAAATCGGGCAGAAGTACTACGAAGCCCACAAGGAAGCGCCGGAACCGTCCCTGGAGCAGCTGTGCACCGAGGTCACCACCACTTTGGCGCGCATTTCGGCCAAGCAGCGGGAAATCGAGGAGCTGCGCGAAGCCTGCGAGGCCGGCCGCCAGCCTGACGACGGCGTCGGAGACATCCACGTGGAGATCATCCTGGAGGATGACGCCGACTGCCCGGAAGAGGAATCTCCCGCCCAGCCCGGCGCGGCGGAAGCTTCCGTAGAGCCGGAAGCGCCGGAGGCGCCGGACCCGGCGTCCGGCACGGACAGTCAGCCCTCCCGGCCCGATAACATCACCGAAATTCCGCCGCCGTTTAAAATGTGACAAACCGGACGGCCGATGATGCCCCGTTTGCCCTAGCTTTAAGGCCGGGGCGGACGGGGTGTCGCCGCGTTCGCCGGCGCCTTTGCGCCCCGTACTTAAAGTTTCTTTCAAGCGTACGTATAAAGAAAACGCCATTACTTAAAATAAGCTTCGTGCACCATGCACAACAGCTTACCCCCGCGTGTCGGAATTTCGCCTTTTATTTCGGTATTTTTGTATGCTATCAGCGGTAAAATAAACCGATTGCCGAAGAAATTGCCTCATAAGGTATAGTTTTTGTATTTTTTAATGGCATTTTTGGAGTATTGAATGAAAGTGCCGTATAACAAGGCTTTTCCGCCCTTTCTAATATTTACTTCCCGGCTTTTGGATGATAGAATCATCTGAGCCCGGAGGTTTAATTATCCTGAATAGTTACAATTAAGTCATGGTGCACCTTTATACGAAAGGAGTCATCATGATGAAAGTAACTGACATTATGGCAAGGCGCATGGCGTTTTCCTTCGAGCTGTTTCCGCCGAAAACGGACGCCGGCATGGAAAAACTGATCGGGCCCGGCGGCGTGCTGGACCAGCTGTGCACGATGAGGCCCGACTATATCTCCTGCACCTACGGCGCCGGCGGCGGGAATGTGGGCAAGAACCTGGAGGTTCTCGACGCCATTAAGCAAAAGACCATCGGCGTCACGCACTTCACCTGTATCGGCAACACCCGCGAGGGTATCCGCGACCAGCTGCAGACCTATTTGGACCACGGTGTCGACCATATCCTCGCCCTGCGCGGCGACCTGCCCTTCGGCTGGACCGGGACAGGCGGTGACCTGCGCTACGCCACGGAGCTTGTCAAGTTTATCCGCGACACCTTCGGCGACAAGTTCACCATCGCCGTGGCCGGCTCCCCCGAAGGCCACATCCAGTGCCGCAGCCTGGAGGCCGACATCTCCTTCCTCAAGCAAAAGCAGGACGAGGGCGCGGACTTTATCATGACCCAGCTGTGCTGGGACATGGACCAGTTCCGGTACTGGCTGGACGCCATCCGCGCCGCCGGCGTCACCATGCCGGTGGATGTGGGCATCATGCCGGTGCTGGACGCGGCCGCCACCATCAACATGGCCCTCTCCAGAAACGGCTGCGTCATGCCCCGCCCCCTGTGCGAGATCATCTCAAAACACTGGATTTTCCCGAACCCCTTCGCCCCCGGCGAATCCGAGGAATCCATCGCCGCCAAAAAAGCCGCCTTCAAGGAGGCGGGCCTCGAATATACCATCAGACTCATCGACGAATACCGCGTCTGCGGTATCCAGGGCATCCACCTGTACGCGCTGAACAAGTACGAGGATGTGGCCCGCCTTGTGGCCGAGTCCGGCATCAAGGACCTTTAGTCGGGAAACTGGCCGTCGTGCGGCTTACCGCCGCACCGGCCGTTCAAATACAAGTCACATTTTAAGGAGGAAACCGCATGCTTGACCCGACCAAATACAAAGACTGGCAAATCGCTGAAGAAGCCGAAAAGACTCTTCCCCCCGTGGATTATTTCCGTGAAAAGATGGGCCTTCTGCCCGATGAAATTATCCCGTACGGCAAGACCCCGAAGCTCGATTTCATTAAAATCATGAACCGCCTGAAGGATAAGCCTGACGGCAAGCTCATCGAGGTCACCGCCATCACCCCCACCCCGCTGGGCGAAGGCAAGTCCACCACCTCCCTTGGCATCATTGAAGGCCTCGGCAAGCTGGGTAAGAACGTTGGCGGCTGCCTGCGTCAGCCCTCCGGCGCCCCCACCATGAACGTCAAGGGCACCGCGGCCGGCGGCGGCAACGCGCTGCTGATCCCGATGACCGAGTTCTCCCTCGGCCTCACCGGCGATATCAACGACATCATGAACGCCCACAACCTGGCCATGGTCGCTCTCAACGCCCGTATGCAGCATGAGCGCAACTACACAGACGAGGAGCTGGCGCAGCGCGGCCTTAAGCGTCTGGACATCGACCCCGAGCGCGTTGAGTGGGGCTGGGTTATCGACTTCTGCGCCCAGGGCCTGCGCAACATCCGGATCGGCATGGGCGGCAAGAACGACGGCTTTGAGATGAACTCCAAGTTCTCCGTGGCCGTCTCCTCCGAGCTGATGGCCATCCTCGCCATCGCCCGCGACCTCAGAGACCTCCGCGAGCGCATCAGCAAGATCGTTCTCGCCTACGACAAGAAGGGCAACCCCGTCACCACGAGAGACCTTGAGGTCGACGGCGCAATGACCGCCTGGATGCGCAACACCATCAACCCGACCCTCTGCTACACCATCGAGCATCAGCCCTGCTTCGTGCACGCGGGCCCCTTCGCCAACATCGCCATCGGCCAGTCCTCCATCATCGGCGACCGGCTCGGCCTGAAGCTGTTCGACTACCATGTCACCGAGTCCGGCTTTGCCGCCGACATCGGCTTCGAGAAGTTCTGGAACGTCAAGTGCCGCCTGTCCGGCCTCAAGCCCAACGTCTCCATCATCGTTGCCACCATCCGCGCTCTGAAGATGCACGGCGGCGGCCCGGCTGTCGTGCCCGGACGTCCCATTCCCAAGGAGTACACCGAGCAGAACCTGGAGCTGCTTGAGAAGGGTACGGAAAACCTGTTCCACCATGTCAACAACGTCCTCAAGTCCGGTATCAAGCCCGTTGTCTGCATCAACAAGTTCTACACCGATACCGACGAGGAAATCGCTCTGCTCAAGAAGCTCTGCGCCGAGAGAAACGTCCGCTGCGCTCTGTCCGAGCACTGGCAGTACGGCGGCGAGGGCGCCAGAGAGCTGGCCGAGATGGTCGTCGAGGCCTGCGAGGAGCCCGTGGACTTCAAGTATCTCTATCCGCTGGAGATGCCCCTGCGTCAGCGCGTCGAGCTCATCGCCAAGGAAGTTTACGGCGCCGACGGCGTCGACTGGGCGCCGCTGGCCATCGAGAAGGCCGAGCGCTTCGAGAGCGACCCGAAATACAAGAACTATTCCACTATGATGGTCAAGACCCACCTGTCCCTGTCCCACGACCCGACCCTCAAGGGCGTGCCCAAGAATTGGCGCCTGCCCATCCGCGACATCCTCGAGTACGGCGGCGCTGAATTCCTCTGCCCGATGGCCGGCACCATCAGCATGATGCCCGGCACCGGCTCCGACCCCGGCTATCGCCGCATCGACGTGGACGTCGAAACCGGCAAGGTTTCCGGCCTGTTCTAACTTTGTCTCCTGAACGCTGTGCCGCCGCGAAAAGCGGCGGCACAGCGGGCCGCGCCATTTGGCATGGCCTATTTACAACGCGAATAGAATGCAATGTATAAACGTTGCGTGTCCGCGAATCAGAAAGGAGAAAACAGATGTCATTTGTCACTGTCAGCTGCGCGGAGTTTGTCGACGTGCTGGCCTCAAAAGCCCCCGTCCCCGGCGGCGGCGGCGCTTCCGCCCTGGTGGGCGCCATCGGCGCGGCGCTGGGCAATATGGTCGGCAGCCTGACCGTCGGTAAAAAGAAGTACGCCGACGTCGAGGCCGATATCATCGCCCTCATGGAGAAGACCACCGCGCTGCAAAAGGAGCTTCTGCGCCTTGTGGACCAGGACGCCGTCGTTTTTGAGCCGCTGTCCAAGGCTTACGGCATTCCGAAGGATGACCCCAACAGAGAAAAGATTATGGAAGAGGCGCTCAACGCCGCCTGTTCCGTTCCGCTGGATATCATGCGCTGCTGCGCCAAGGCCATCGACCTTGTCGCCGAATTTGCCGAAAAAGGCTCCGCCCTGGCCATCTCCGACGCCGCCGTCGGGGCCGTGTTCTTAAACGCCGCGCTCCAGGGCGCCAGCTTTAACGTCTTTATCAACACAAAATCCATGGTCGACCGCCAGAACGCCGAGAAGCTGGAGGCGGAGGCCGACGCCCTGCTGAAGGAATACACGCAGAAGGCCGAGAGCATCGCCGCCGGCGTCTGCAAGAAATTAAGGAGCTGATTACTATGGCCGCTACGCTTTTGAAGGGCAAGGACGTTGCCGATGCGCTGAACGCGAAAATGTCCGCCGATGTCGAGGCCTTAAAAGCCAAGGGCGTCACGCCCACGCTGGCCATCCTGCGCGTCGGCGAGAGACCGGACGATATCTCCTACGAAAAGGGCGCCATGAAGCGCTGCGAGTCCGTCGGCGTCGCCGTGAAGAACGTCGTGCTCCCGGCCGACGTTACCCAGGATGTGCTCATGAAGAGCGTCCAGGATCTCAACGAGGACAAAAACGTCCACGGCGTTTTGATTTTCCGTCCCCTGCCCAAGCATCTGGATGAGGAGGCCGTCCGCAATGCCCTCAAGCCCGAAAAGGACATCGACGGCATCACCGACGGTTCCCTTGCCGGCGTTTTCACCGGCAACGGCAACGGCTATCCCCCCTGCACGGCCCAGGCCTGCATGGAAATCCTGGATTATTACAATATAGACTGCAAGGGCAAGCGCGCCGTCGTCATCGGCCGCAGCCTCGTCGTCGGCAAGCCCGCGGCTATTATGCTGATGGGCAAAAACGCCACCGTCACCGTCTGCCATACGAAGACGGTCGACATGCCCAGCGTCTGCAGGAACGCTGAAATACTCATTGTTGCAGCCGGCAAAGCCAATGCCGTTACTAAAGATTACCTTTCTCCCGGACAGGTTGTCGTGGACGTGGGTATCAATATGACCGACGAAGGGAAGCTTTGCGGCGACGTGAAGTTCGACGACGCGGAGCCCATTGTCGGCGCGATTACGCCCGTTCCCGGCGGCGTGGGCACAGTCACAACATCGGTGCTTGTCTCGCATGTTGTGGAAGCTGCAAAAAAAACATTGTAAAAAAGGGAGCAAATATGTTATGATTATTATTGCTGAAAAATTGAACGGCTCCATACCTTCCTGCGGAAAGGCCATTGCCGAGCGCGACGCCAACTATATCCGCGACTTTGCCAAGAAGCAGGCGGATGTTATCGACGGCGTCGAAGCCGGCGGCTTCATCGACGTGTGCGCTTCCGTCAAGGAAAACGAATTTGAGACAATGAAGTGGATGCTGGACCTTGTTAAAGAGGTCACCGACTGCCCCATCTCGGTGGACAGCCCCGACGTCCGCGTCTGCGTCCAAGGCATGCAGTACCTGGAAGAAAAGTACGGCGACAAAAAAGGTCTTTTCAACTCCGTGTCCGGCGAGGGCGACAAATTTGACGTGGCTTTCCCGGTCCTGGCCAAGAACAACTGGGACGTCATGATTCTGCTCTGCGACGATACGGGCATTCCCAAAACCGCCGCAAAGCGCATCGAGGTCTTTGAAACCGCGATGGCGAAGGCTAAGCAATACGGCATCGCAGAAAACCGCATCCACATCGACCCCCTGGTCGAGATGCTGTGCACCTCCGAAGACGGCATCGCCATGGTCGTCGAGGTCATGACCCACATCAAGAAGAATTACCCGAAGGTCCACATCTCCGGCGCCGTTTCCAACATCTCCTTCAACCTGCCGGCCCGCAAGATTGTCAACATCGCTTTCACCGTTCTGGCTATGAACGCCGGTATGGACAGCGCGGTTCTCGATCCGCTGAACCAGGACCTCATGGGCGTCATCTTTGCCACCGAGGCGCTGCTGGGCCGCGACGATATGTGCATGGAGTATATCGGCGCTTACCGTCAGGGCATCTTCGGCCAGAAAAAATAGCATTGCAGTTCTAGAGCGAGCGTCGCTTTATTATCATTTTTCAAATTACAGGAGGTTTATCACATGTCAAAAATCAAGGAAGTCGCGAATGCCGTAGAGTTCGGCAAAGTCAAGCTTATTGAGGGTATTGTTCAGGAAGCTCTTGATGCCGGTGAAGACCCCAACGCCATTCTCAACGACGGCATGATCGCCGCTATGAGCGTCGTCGGCGCCAAGTTCCAGGCCAACGAGATCTTTGTCCCCGAAATGCTCGTCGCGGCGAAGACGATGAAAAAGGGCGTCGAGATCCTCAAGCCCCACCTGGCTGGCAACAGCGTCGGCAAGCACGGCAAATACATCATCGGCACCGTTGCGGGCGACCTGCACGATATCGGCAAAAACCTCGTTGCGCTGATGATTGAATCCGCCGGCTTCGAAGTGATCGACCTTGGCGTTGACGTACCGGCCGAGAAGTTTGTTGAAGCGATCAAAGCCAACCCCGACTGCAAGGTCGTCGGCGCTTCCGCTCTTCTGACCACCACCATGGATTCCCTCCGCAACACCGTTCAGACGATGATCAACGCTGGCTGCAAGAACCAGGTCAAGATCATGGTCGGCGGCGCTCCCATCACCCAGGCCTGTGCCGACGAGATCGGCGCGGACGCTTACACCCCCGACGCCGGCGCTGCCGCCGTCAAGGCTGTCGAGCTGGTCACCAAAGGCTAAATTTAAACGCAAACCAAAACCCGGGTCGCCTGACCCGGGTTTTTCATTGCAGGGTCGCCCCTACGTAGGGCCCGCTGACCCCAGCGGGCCGCATATAAATCTACAACCCGGCCGGCGGCCGGGTTGCGTCATTATACGTCCTTGCCCGACACATCGCCGAAGTAGTTGTTGCGGAAACGCTTGGGCGAGACGCCGGTCTCTTTTTTAAACACCTTCGTGAAGTAGCTTTGGTCCTTAAAGCCGCACTGGCTGGAGATGATGGCCAGGCTCACGCCGTCCTCCAGGAGCATCTTCTTGCTCTTTTCCACCCGGACCTTCGTAATATACGCGGTGAGGCTCATGCCGGTCTCCTGCTTGAAGATGCTGGAGAGATACGACTTGCTCAGGTAGACCTCCTTGGCCAGGGAGTCTAATGTCAGCTTTTCAGCGCAGTTTTTCTTTATGTAGTTGGTGATCTTGAAGACCACGTCCGAGTGCTTGACCTGGGCCAGGTCAAAGGCCTGGACGATAAACCGGCGGACGATGTCCGAAATCCAGAAGGCCAGCTGGTCCACGTCGCTGTAGGATTCAATCTGAAGGATAAAGTTCTCCGACAGCCGGAAGGTCTCCGTCGGGTCGGCGCCGGCCTCGATGGTGGCCCGGGAGAGAATGACCAGGAGCTCCAACAGCCGCGCCTTGATGGCGTTGATGTCAAAATTGGAGTAGACGTAAATGTGCGCCAGCATCTCGTTGAGCATCTGCAGCGCTGAGTTCTTCTCCCCGCGCAAAACGGCAATCCGGAGGTCCTTCTCAAACTGCAGCAGCATGTCGGCGGACTTTTTGTCCACGTCCTCGTAATAGTCCTTGGCCACATAGATCTCCTTGAGGATCTTTTCCTGATCGTAGAGGAGGTTCTGCAGCTTCTGATGTTCCACGCCGGAGATGTGCGCGGCGACCACCGAGAGGATTTCCGATATGTGCTGGACCTTTTTTGTCGAATACTCGCTCAGTTGGGACACGGCCCACGCCATTCCCGGTTCCGGCAGGTCCGCCAGAACGTCCTGCGTCTCCCCCATGACAAAGGGCCCCAGCACCAGGCCGCCGGCTAGTGAGCCGGAGCTAGAAGAAATGGAGGCGGCGATGAAGGTGAGCCCCATCGGACAGTAATAGATGTACTTCCCGTTCCAGCGGTGCGCCTCATGGCAGCCGTACAGGTGCGTCTTCAGCTCGTCTTCCTTATAGGCGCAGTGGGCGCAGAAATTCTTCAGCTCGTCCTCATGTAAAAGACACGAGGGCGCGTTTTCCGGGACGTCCACGATTTTACACCCGATATCAAGCAGTTCTGAGAAGTGCTTCTGATATTTTTCACATTTTTCCTGAAGCTGCGGCGTCATCGGCATTTCCTCCTTCCCAGCGATTCAGATTTAAGAATAAAGAGGATTTCGGTTTTTGTCAACTTTTATGTTTTTCCTCGGCTGGGCGCCGCCGCCCGCGCATTAAAAATGCAGTCGCAAAACGTCGGGCGATCTGATATCGCCCGACATGGTTGCGGTTGTAACTTAAACGGCGCCGCCGATCCGAAAGGCCCGTTTTGCGGCAGCAGATACGTTGTCATTTTCTTTTCCCGGCGCAGACGGCGTAAGCCACTTCCGCCGCTTCAACGGCGTCTTCGGTGTAGATATCCGCGCCGATATGGGCGCAAAAGCCCTGCGTGACCGGCGCGCCGCCAATCATGATTTTAACCTTGTCTCTGTAGTTGTGCGCGCTGAACACGTTGACAACGTGGCGCATTTCCTCCATTGTCGCCGTCAAAAGCGCCGAACAGCAGACGACATCGGCGTTGTTTTCAACGGCCGCCTGGTAAAACGCCTCCGCCGGCACGTCCACGCCCAGGTCAATAACCTTCAGGCCCTTGCTCTCCAGCATGATATGGACGATGTTCTTTCCGATATCGTGCATGTCGCCCTTGACGGTGCCGAGCACGGCCACGCCGGTCGCGCCCTGCTCTTCTCCCTGGAGATAAGGCCGCAACACCTGCAGGCCCGCGTTGATGGCCCGCGACGCCACAAGCACCTGGGGTACAAAGACCTCATCTGTCTTAAATTTCTCCGCGACGAGGCGCATGCCGCGCAGCAGGCCATCATCCATGATTACCCGCGGCGGTATGTTTTCGTCCAGCGCCTGCAGGACGGTCTCCTTCACTTTGGACGCTCGACCCTTTTGTAGATAATCACTGATTCTCTCCAGCGTGGTCATGTGATCCTCCCCGCGCCATTTGCTTGATTTTAACATTAATTTCAGCATTTTTCAACGAAAACATCGTTTGGGTATCCAATACGCGGCGGACTTTGGGTTATCTTGCCGCGGGTTCGGCTTCCATGCATGTTGACGATATTAGGTATCCTGCTACGTATGTATATCGGCTATTTTGACGAATGCTTCAGGATAAATTATGCAGATTTGCCAATATAGCAATGTTTACAGTTTGTTCATTGACTTTAATGCACAAACCGGTCATACTTAGGACACTATTTTTTGGCTATTGGGTATACCCGATTGCCAGATTATTCAAGTGTAGGAGGAGACCAAATGAAAAAGGCACTCGCGTTTGTCATTGCCCTGGTCTTACTTGCGGCAATGACGCCCCTTGCGCTGGCGGTGGACGCGACAGTCACCGTCAGTGTCAGCGTAGACGGTCAGCTTGTCGTCGCCGCGCAACCTGTGACAGTCAGCGACCTGACCGTAAACGGCGTTTTGAAGGCAGCCCACACCGCGTATTATTCCGGCGGAGAAAGCGGCTACAGCGCCGAAATTGACCCCATTTGGAACATGTACATGATCAAAAAGACATGGGGCATCACAGCCACACCCTACGTCATCGTCAACGGCGCGCCGCTGGGCTCGGCAAGCCTCCAGGCCACTGCGGATGTGGCGCCTGTCAAGGCCGGCGACAATATTATTGTTTCCATATCCAGCGACCCAACCAAAACCGCCCGGGCAATTGCGCTCACGGCCGACGTGGCCGACGGCAGCGCAACTGTCACCGCCACGGAATGGGTCCTGGATTTTACTACGTTCACCTATAAGTCCTCACCCTGCGCCAACGCCAAGGTGATCGACCCCGCCACGGGCGCTGAGCTGGGCACAACCGACGCTCAGGGCGCCGTTGTCGTCAACGCTTCTGGGATCGCGGCCATCGAGGGCCTGGCGGCGATTCCCGTTGACGGGTCCTCCGCTTCCACCTCAGCCGCCGCGCCGGCCCCCGCCGCTCCCGCTGCCGCCGCCCCGGCCGCGCCCGCAGCGCCCGCAGAGACCTCCGAAGAAGGCGTTACCGTTTACTTCACCGTCTGTCTGGACGGCGTTCTCCAGGTTGCGGCGCAGCCGGTTACGGTACATACCCTCAACGGCGACGCCGTTTTAAGGGCCGGGCACGCCAAGTACTACTCCGGCGGCGAAGCCGGTTATACCGCCGCCATAGATCCCATGTTCAACATGTATCTGATCCAGAGGGTCTGGGGCGTTCAGACAATCCCCACCTTTATCCTCAACGGCTATCCCCTGGGCACCGGCGACAACAAGGCGTATATCACCGTTGACTCAATCCCGGTGAAGGAAGGCGACAACGTCGTTATCGTCATCTCCACCCTCGTCGGCACCGCCCCCATCCCCAACGTGGCTTTGACAAGAGGCGACGACGGCACCGTCAAAGCGACCAACTGGACGTTTGACCCCACCACCTATACCTACAGCGACACCCCCTATGCCAATGCCGATATCGTCGACGCACAGTCGGGCGAAGTGCTTGGCACCACCGACGCTCTCGGCAGGGCCAAGCTGAAAAGCGAGCCCGCCTCCGGCGTTATCGCCATTGCCGGCCTCACCGCTCTTGCGGTGGGCGGCGATATACAGCCCTTTACCCCCATTTCCGACAAGTACACACCTCCCGCCCGCGATTACTCTGTTTTCGGCGGCCCGGACGGCAGACAGCTGCTCTGGATAGTCATATTCGGCGTTGGCGGAGCCATCCCCCTGGGCGCGATTGTCCTGCATGCGCAGCGCAAGGAGCTGAAAAACTACGGCGTAAAATTCGTGGACCCTGTCGTCGGCAAGAAGAAATAAATGGCCGGCTGTCAACCTGACATTATCATTATTGGGAGGTTATCATAAAGGGTATGAAAAAGCAAAAATTAAGCGAGGTCCTCAAACGGATATGGAAGATGGCCGCGCCGTACTGGACCCAATCCAACGAAAAATGGGGAAGCCTCGCGCTTCTAATTGTCAATATCGGCGTTATGGTGCTCAGCAACTTCGCCGGCGTCCGCTTTGTCGTCTGGCAAAGAGACTGGATCAATGCCTTTAACAACTATGACGTAGAGGCCTGGAAGCAGAATATTTACGTCTTTCTGCTCATCGGCGCGGCAATGACCTTTACCGGCTCCTTTAATGTCTATATTACCGAATGGATTAAAATCCGGTGGCGCCGGTGGCTGACCGCCCGTTATCTCGTCTTTTGGATGGACAACAGCAACCATTACCGGATGCAGCTGACCGGCAACGAGACCGACAACCCCGATCAGCGTATTCAAGAGGATATCAGGCTGTTTATCGACAACACCTGGACGTACACCTTCTCCCTGGCGCAGAACCTTCTGTCTCTCGGTACATACCTGGTGATGCTCTGGAACCTCTCCGCCTCCATCCCCCTCATTTTCGGCGGCGTCGACTACTCCTTCCCCGGATACTTTATTGTCATCGCCTTCATATGGATTGCAATTACCACAACCATCACCCATAAGATCGGTAAACCTTTGGCCCGGCTCAACTTCAGCCAACAGATGTACGACGGTAACTTCCGCTTCGCTTTGGGACGTGTCCGGGAGAGTTCCGAGCAGATTGCCCTCTTAAAGGGCGAAGAGGTGGAGCATACCCGCCTGATGACCATCTTCGGCGACGCGGTGGCCAACACCTTCCGCCTGATGGGCAGGGGCATGCGCGTGGGTATCACAACCTCGCTGCTCAACTACGGCGACGCCATGATGTACACCCTGCTGCTGGGGCCCTCCTACTTCTATTACGGCGCCATCCCCGGCTACGGTACGCTAAATCAGATCGCCACCGCCTACCTGAACGTCACCACCGGCCTGAAGTGGTTCCAGAACTCCTATGTGGGTCTGTCCACCTATGTCGCCGTTATCGACCGTCTCTACGCCTTTAACGACAACTACGAGAAAACGCAAAAGATCTCGGCCGAATCCGAGCTGCAGATCACGGAAGCCAATCAGGATGAGATTGAAATCCGGAATCTGGACGTCTATCTGCCCACCGGCGCGCTGCAGATCAGCGCGGATAACCTGGTGATCCGGAAGGGCGAAAAGATTCTGATCAAGGGCAGAACGGGCGCCGGCAAGACGACGCTGTTCCGCGTCATGGCCGGTATCTGGCCCTTCGGCAAGGGCAACATTGTCCTCCCGAAAGACAAGCGCGTCATCGTCCTGCCGCAGAAGCCCTACTTCCCCATCGGCACCCTCATCGAAGCCGTCAGCTATCCCGCCCCCGCCGGCACCTATTCCCGGGAGGACATCCAGAAGGCGCTGGCCGATGTGGGCCTGCACATGCTGGTGGGCAGGCTGGACGAGGTTGGCCACTGGAACATGATGCTCTCCGGCGGTGAACAGCAGCGCCTGGGCATCGCCCGCGCCATTCTCTATCAGCCGGAATACCTGTTCTTTGACGAAGCCACGGCCTCCATGGACGAACCCTCCGAGCTGGAGCTTTACAACATGCTCCTCGACAGGATGAAGGACACCACCATCGTTTCCATCGGCCACCGGACGTCTCTGGAGCAGTTCCACAAGCGGCTGATTGTCGCCGAGGCGCAGCCCGGCGGCGCGTACCGGTTTGTGGACCGGACCGGCACCCACGTCGGCATGGACTTTTAGTTAGTATAACAAGCGCTATAACGAAGAAGCCCGGACATCCCGGGCTTCTATTCTTTGCTCTGTATTCAGTTCAAAAAATCCTTGAGCTTTTTGCTGCGGCTGGGGTGGCGGAGCTTGCGGAGGGCCTTGGCTTCGATCTGGCGGATGCGTTCGCGGGTGACGTTAAACTCCTTGCCGACCTCCTCCAGGGTACGGGTGCGGCCGTCCTCAATGCCGAAGCGGAGCCGCAGGACCTTCTCTTCCCTGGGGGTCAGCGTCCCCAGCACCTCGGACAGCTGTTCCTTCAGGAGCGTAAAGGACGCGGCTTCCGCCGGCTCCGAGGCGTCCTCGTCGGGGATGAAGTCGCCCAGGTGGCTGTCCTCCTCCTCGCCGATGGGCGTCTCCAGGGAGACCGGCTCCTGTGCGATTTTCAGGATCTCGCGCACCTTTTCCACCGGCATGCCCATGTCCTCGGCGATCTCCTCCGGCGTCGGGTCGTGCCCCAATTCCTGCAGCAGCTGGCGGGAGATGCGCATGACCTTGTTGATGGTCTCCACCATGTGGACAGGGATGCGGATTGTCCTGGCCTGGTCGGCGATGGCCCGGGTGATAGCCTGCCGAATCCACCAGGTGGCGTATGTTGAAAACTTGTAGCCCTTGGAGTAATCAAACTTCTCCACGGCCTTGATAAGGCCCAGATTGCCCTCCTGAATCAGGTCCAAAAAGAGCATGCCGCGCCCCACATAGCGTTTGGCGATGCTGACCACCAGACGGAGGTTGGCCTCCGCCATGCGCTTTTTGGCCTCCTTGTCCCCTTCGGCCATTTTCATGGCCAGCTCGACTTCCTCTTCGGGCGTCAGCAGGTTGACCTTGCCGATTTCCTTCAGGTACATGCGGACGGGGTCGTCGACGCTGAAGTTGTCGACCAGGGACTCCGGGTCGATGAGCTCATCCTCGTTGAGGTTTTCAATCTCCTGGAGCTCTTCGATATCCGGCGCGATATCGTCCACCGGCAGGAAAGCCGAATCGTCGCTGTCGATGGTGTCGATGTTGTAGTTTTCAAGGGTATCATAAAAACGGTCGATCTGCTCCGGCTCCAGGTTCATATCCTCCAGCACTTCGAGGAGGTCCTTCGAGCTGAGCCGTCCGCGTTTTCTGCCTTCTTCAATCAATGCGGAAAGCCGTTCTTCCGTGTACTGCTCCTTTGTCTTCTCCTGGTTCTCTTCTTCCCGCGTCTTTTTTTTCTGTTCCATTTCTTTATCCTCCAACCCTTATTGGTCACTTTTATTTTTATCCGCGCCGGGCAAATTTCCGGCGCTTTTTTTAAGCTTTTCTTCCTTGAGCTTCATGAGGCTTTCGCAGATTTCCTCCGCGCTGGCCTCACGGGCGTTTTTTAATTTCTCCGCCCTTATTTTCTCTATGTAATCACGCATGGCCTTATCACCGTTGGACAGCGATTCCGGCTTTTCGATGATGTGGGTATAATGGGCAGCCTCCGCCCCGTTAAGCTCCGCCAGCACCGCCGCCGGCGAGAGGTCAAGTCCCGCATCGTACCGGCGCCGCAGCAGCGTGTACACGCGCCTTAAAAACGGCGCTGTAAACTCCTCTTCCCTAAAGTTTAGTTCCCGGACGGTTTCAAACAGCTCGCTGTCGGCCGTCAACAGGCGAATAACGCCCTCCTCGGCGGCGGCGGAATACACGTTGTCGTACCGGATGGCCCTGTCGGCCGGCTGGATCATTACCCGGACGTCCAGCTCCTGCCGTTCCTTTTTCTTCTTTTCCGCCGTTATCCGCTTCTTAAAGGCCTTTTTGACCTCATTTAAGACGGCTTCACCGGAGATACCCGCCGCTTCGGCAACCTTCGCGCCGTAGATTTCACGCTGTACGGCGTTTTCGATCCGGGAGAGCAGGTCGGTGGCCTCCGCCAGGTATTTTAGCCGGCCTTCGTCTGTGTCCAGGCTGTGCTTATTTTTCAGGGTCATCAGCCTGTAATCCAGGTGGAATTCGCTTTTTTTCAGCAGCGCGTCAAATGCGTCGGCTCCGTATTTTCTGATAAATTCGTCCGGGTCCTTCGCCCCCGTCAGCTGTAACACGCGGACGTCCAGCCCCGCCTTCTCCAAAATCCCGATGGCCCGCTGGGCGGCCTTCATCCCCGCCCCGTCGGCATCGTAGGCGATGACGACCTGCTGGGTGTACCGGGATAATAGCCGCGCCTGCTCCTCCGTCAGCGACGTGCCCA
>JAJUHI010000005.1 GCA_029267955.1 Sporobacter termitidis
CCCGAGAAGAAGTGGGACATGACCTTCCCGCTCATCAAGGACGATTCCAAATGCATCAAATGCATGCGGTGCATCCAGGTCTGCAAGCAGGTGCAGAGCATCGGCATCTGGGGCCTTGACAACACCGGCGCCAGAACCACCATCGGCGTCACCCACGACCGGGAGATCACCGAGTCCGACTGCGTCCTCTGCGGCCAGTGCGTCACCCACTGTCCCACCGGCGCCCTCAGCGAGCGCGACGACACCATGAAGGCGTTCCGGGCGCTGGCAAACCCCGACCTGATCACCGTCGTCCAGATCGCGCCGGCCGTCCGCGCCGCCTGGGGTGAAACCCTCGGCATCTCCCGGGAATTCGCCACCGTCAAGCGGCTGGTGGCGGCCCTGCGGAAGATCGGCTTTAAATACATCTTCGACACCAACTTCACGGCCGACCTGACGATTATCGAGGAGGGCAACGAGTTCGTCCGCCGCAAGTTCAGCAATCCCGAGCCGAACCGGTACCCGCTGTTCACCTCCTGCTGCCCCGGCTGGGTCCGTTTCATGAAATCCCAGTACCCGGACATGATGGAGCACTTCTCCACCACAAAATCGCCCCAGCAGATGTTCGGGGCCGTGGCCAAGACGTATCTGGCCGAGCTTTTGAAGGTGGACCCGTCCAAAATCTTCTGCGTCTCCATCATGCCCTGCACCGCCAAAAAGGCGGAATGCATGCTGCCCGGCATGGATTCCACCGGCACCGGACCCGATGTGGACCTGGTCCTGACAACCCGGGAAATCGACCGCATGATCATCGCCGAGCACATCCAGCCCATGAACCTGACGGAAGAGGAATTTGACCAGCCTATGGGCATCTCAACAGGCGCGGGCGTTATATTCGGCGCCTCGGGCGGCGTCATGGAGGCGGCGCTTCGCTCCGTGTACTTCCTCGCCACCGGAGAAAATCCCGATGCCGACGCCTTTGCCAATGTCCGTGGCATGAACGGCTGGAAGGAAGCGTCCTTCGATATCCAGGGCAGAACCGTCAGGGTAGCCGTTGCCAGCGGTCTTAGTAACGCTAGAAAGCTGGTGGAAGCCATCCGCAGGGGCGACAACCAGTACGACTTTGTCGAGGTCATGGCCTGTCCCGGCGGCTGCGCGGGCGGCGGCGGCCAGCCCATTGACATGAATAAGGAGCTGGCGCAGATCCGCAGCCAGAGCTTGTACGGACTCGACAAAAAATCTGCCCTCCGGTTCTCCCATGAAAACCCCTCCATCGGCGCCCTCTACGAGCGGTTCGAGCGCGATGAGATGGCCCACAGGGTCCACCATCTGCTCCACACCGACCACAACAGCTGGCAAATGCCCTTGGCGCCCCGGCTCCAGGGGAAGGACAGCTAGCGTCGTCTTTCCATAATTAAAACACGGTGGCAATGCGTTTTATGCTTCGCGTTGCCATCGTGTTTTTATTGCGATTAATGCTGTCATCCGTTATGCTTATCTGTCCAGGAATCGGTGGCTTCTCCGAAGTCAATGATCTCCGACGTTGACAGCATCACGCCGCTGTCGATGTCCTCAACGCCGTCTTCAAGTCCCTCTCCGGACATCAGCTTGGCGGACGCCGCCGGCGACAGATTGTAATTATCCGCAAACCGTACGGGCGCGCCGCTGCTCTTCTTTCGCGGGCGGTATTCCTTTACGTCCCGCTCAATCTCAGTAAGCTCCATAGTTTACATCCCCGTCAATTTGTTTTCTTCGGCCTGAATCATCTTCTTTACCATCAGGCCGCCGATAGGCCCGCCCTGCTGGCCGTTGATTTTCGCCGGGACATCGCCCTTATAGTGATCGTTGTTTTCCTTTACATATTGCGTCATGCCGAGCTCTGCGGCCGCTTCCATTTTCAAGCTCTTTAATTTTTCACTGATATCTTTTCTAGACATAAATACCCTCCGTTTGACCTGTTTATCTGACAATCATAGTATCCGACAGGCCGGCCGGGTTATTCAGTCTAAAAAGACCAGCGGCGGCAGATACAGGCAGTCAGACGTCGTTGTGGGGGATCGACTGTTTTTTGGCCGTCCGGCTCCGGTTTTGGTTCTCCGCCGTTAGCGGCGTCTGTCCTCTTGCCTTTTTGTTCCGGACCTTCTTGGGGTCCGGCTGGCTGTCTTTTGTCATGGAACGGGCTCCTTTAAACGTTACATTACATGCTGGGCCAGGCTGACGGACCGGATATCGTAGCCCAGCTCCTTAATCTTTTTACCGATCTTTTCGGTGCTCTGGCCGGTTGAATCAAAATCCACGGCGATATTGCCCGTCCTGTCGCTGATGCTCACCGACAGGACGCCGGGCAGCGTCCCCAGCTCCCGCTTGAGTTCTTTCTCCGCGTGGCTGTCTACCGCGCCGTCGACGGAAAAATAGGCGCTTGCCTTCAAATCCATGCCCTCCTTATTCTTAAGGCTTCATACCGAGCGGTATGAGCCGTCGTCGTTTTTGTAGAGTATCGGGTTTGCTTTCTCCTTGGTGAATTTGGCCTTCCCCTGAAGCTCCGGCACCGGCTTCTGCTCGTTTTTTGAAAAATGGTTTCTCTCGTGATTCTCTCCGTGGGGCGCCTCGGGGTCGGGCCTTCTCATGCCTGCTTTTGCCATTGGTCTCCTTTCCGCCCGTCCGATGACAGGCATCTTTCCAAAAACTCCGCCACCTGTTTTTTCTCCGATTCCGGGTCCGCGCCCTTTCTGCCGAGCCGGTCGCACAGCCCCAGCAGGGCGATTTCGCGGACGTCGGTGCGTTTTTTCATGCCGTCAATATCCATAAACGGCAGTCCCTTGTTCACATACAGCAGTTGCATATGGTACCTGACCAGCTGTGTGACCTTATTCAGAAAATCTTCGTCCGCCGTCCAGTGGCTTAAAAATTCTCGGGCAAGCTTCGCGCCCACATTGTCGTGATTGTAGGCGGTGATCTTCTCGCCGCGCTTTCGGGTGGTGTCCGGCTTGCCGATATCGTGCAGGAGCGCCGCCCACATGAAGCTGCGGGGGTCCCGGCTGCCGGCCTTATGGGCCGCCGCCTTGTCAACCACCAACAGCGTGTGGTTCCAGACGCTGCCCTCCGGGTGGTGTACCGGCGACTGGGGCGTGTCCCGGAGCTTTTTGAGCATGGTCAGCGGGTACTCGTCAAAGGCTGGCGTCCGGGCCAGCGCCTGCAGATAGACGGACGGCTTATCATCATGCTGCAGATGCTCTTCTATCTGCTCAAACAGCGCCGGCGATGCGCGCCGGGCCGTTTCACTTGCCGTCGGCATCATCTTTGAGGCCGAACACGGCCCGGGCGCTCTCGGCGTTGGGGTCATGCTTGATGTTTTTGGAGTGGAACGCGCCGTCCTTCTTTCTGTCGTTTTTCTTGTTGTGCGTCTTGTTTCCGCTTGCCATCAGTTCTCCCGCCTTTTCGCATTTGGCCCCAAAGACTCCAGCCGCGCGTTATGGCGCTTGTTCTGCCGGGCGACGATTTTTATCTCCAGGTCTTCCGTATTCTTATTTTTCAATTTTCTGTCGTGTCGGTTGTCCACATCTTCACCTCGCGTCAAGTTTCTATTATTATAAGCTCTGAGGAAAAAACGATACCGCGCGGACAATGAAAAAAATACCTGCGCTACTTACTTGGCGCAGGTATTTTAATGTTATTTATCTCATTTTACGTGGCGGCGCAGTCGCCTTTTTTGTCCCGGAGCATCTCCAGTCCGTGGTCTAATGCCGGGAGGACCACGGCAAAATTCTCACGAATGGCCTTTGGGCTGCCGGGCAGGTTGATGATGAGGGTGCGCCCGCGGATACCGGCCTGCTGGCGGGTGAGCATGGCGCGGTTGGTGATCTTCAGGCTCTCCTGCCGCATGGCCTCGGGGATGCCGGGCGCCAACCGGTCGCAGACGGCGACGGTGGCCTCCGGCGTCACATCCCGGGGCGAAAAGCCCGTCCCGCCGGTGGTGACGACAAGGGCCATATCCAGCTCGTCGGCGCAATATTTCAGCTCCCGCTCAATCTCCGGCTGCTCGTCGGGGACGATGGCGGTATAGCCGACCTTGTAACCGGCCTCCCGCAGCATCTGGCATACCAGCGGCCCGCCGGTGTCCTCCCGGAGCCCCTGGGAGCCTTTATCGCTGACTGTGATCACCGCTGCTGTATACATGATAAGCCCTCCATAAATGTCGTGTCGCGCGCCTGCCGATAACTTTATCAATTAGCGCGCCCGTTACTATATGCCCTTTAATGCTGCCCAAACCCAAAGTAGCAAATCGGGTACCGGCATTCGGTGCAGCCCATGCACAGGCCGCCCTCGCCGTAGCCGGCGATTTCCTCCCTCGCGATGGGCGCCCCCGCGAAAATACGGGGCAGGAACACGTCCAGGCTCGTGGTCTTGGAATGCATGGACGCGCCGGGGACGCCCACAAGCATCGTCTTGTCCAGCGACGCCAGCATCAGCATATTGCCCGGCTGCATCGGAACGCCCTGGGTAATGACCTGGGCGCCGGTTCTGCGGATGGCGGTGGGTGTCAGGTCGTCCGGGTCCACGGACATGCCGCCGGTGAGTAAGATCAGCTCCGCGCCCTGATTGCGGAAATCCGCAACGGCCTGCAGGATCATGTCCAGGTCGTCCGGGCACTTTGTAAAGCCCAGGAGCGTAGCGCCGTAGCCTTCAAGCTTTTTCGTCAGGACAGGCTCAAACCTGTCCTGAATGCGGCCGTAATAGACCTCGCTCCCGGTGATGACGACGCCGCATTTGAGGGGCCTAAAGGGCAGCACCTGGAAAACCGGGTAGTTTGCCCGGGCGATTTCCACCGCGCTGTCCACATTTTCCCGTTTTGTCACCAGCGGAACAATACGCAGCCCGCAGACCTTCTGGCCCTTATGAACCCGCACGTTATTGGGCAGGCAGGCCACCGTGTAGTCCGGGACGCTGTTGATGCGCCGCAGCGCTTCCCGGTTGATCCGGAAAACGCCGTCCGTGTCTGACGTGAGCGAGATTTTACCCTCGGAGGGCTTTTTATCATAGTCAAGATGGCCGCCGCAGACCGCCTCGGCCAGCGCCAGCGCCGCGTCGTCCTCGTGCACCTCGTCGGCCTCGGGCTCCCAGACGAAAATATGGTTCTTGCCGATGTCCAGCAGCACCGGGATGTCTTCCTCTCGGATCACATGGCCGCGTTTGAACACCACGCCCTTGAACCCCTTGTCGTCAATGCCCGTCATGTCGTGACACAGGGTCTCGCCGACGGCCTCCTGTACCTTAACTTTTCTCATTTATAATTGCACCCTCGCAATTCTTCCGTTTCGCCGGTAACAGCAAAATCCTTGATAATCCGGGTCTGTTCTCTATTGTGTTCTCTACTTTACGACCTCAATCGTGTCGCCCGCTTTGACCGTGCCCTCCTCCAGGACGATGGCAAAGATGCCTTCCCGGGGCATCACGCAGTCGCCCGTCGTCTTCCGGATGGCGCAGGCGGTGTGGCATTCCTTGCCGATCTGGGTCACCTCCAGAAGCGCCCCGCCCACTCGGAGCTTTGTGCCAATAGGCAGCTCGTACAGGGTGATCCCCTTTGTCAGGATGTTTTCGGCAAAGGCGCCGGCGGGCAGGTTCGGGAAATGCGCCCGCAGCTTGTCGACGCTTTCTTCCCCCAAAAGACTGACCTGGCGGTGCCAGTCCCCCGCGTGGGCGTCGCCCTCGACCCCATGCTTTATCTTCAGATGTACTTCGTCCACAGGGCGCTTTTGAACGCCCTTTTTATCGCTGATGCAGACGGCGGTTACTACTGCCATAATGTACCCTCCCTTACGCCTTTAAGCGGCGGTTTATACGACGTTCTATTATTGATTCCGGAAATAATCTCCGCTTTTCCCGCCCGTCTTTGAAAGCAGGCGGATATTGTCGATGACGATATCCTTCTGTACGGCCTTGCACATGTCGTACACCGTCAGCGCCGCGACGGATACCGCCGTCAGCGCCTCCATTTCGACCCCCGTTTCGCCTTTGCATTTAACGGTCGCCGTTATATCAACGGCGTGCCTCTCCCTGTCGAGACGGAAGGCAATGTCAACGCCGGTCAGCACGATGGGGTGGCACATGGGGATCAGCTCGGCGTTCTTCTTGGCGGCCATAATTCCGGCCACCTGGGCCACCGCCAGAACGTCGCCCTTTTTCATTTTGCCGGCTTCCACCAAATCAAAGGTTTCCGGGTTTAACAGCACCGTCCCCGCGGCGGTCGCCGTGCGCAGGGTAATCTCCTTGGCGCTCACGTCCACCATTCTGGCGCGCCCCTCGTCGTTAAAATGCGTCAGCTCTCCCATAGAATCCTCCAACTGTATCTGATAAGCATAGTTGCGCGCTTATCCTCCGATTGCGTTCATGTTGCGCACGCTTTCGCTGGTCATCGTGTCGTCCAGATGGTGCTTTTTCGGCTTGATCCGGATGGCGGAGGCGATGGTATCAATGAGCTCCTGGCCGTGCAGGCCCCGGAGATTGACCTCCCTGGACGAATGCAGGCAGGGCTTGAGCTTGCCGTCGGCCGTCACCCGTATCCGGTTGCAGGTGGGGCAGAAGTGGGAGCTGACCGGCGAAATGAGGCCCACGGTGCCGATGGCGCCCGGCAGCCGGTAGAGCTTTGCCACCCCGGCGGTACCGACCTCCTCCAGCTCCGGCGCGGCCTTGAGCACGCTGGAGTTGCTGATAAAGCGCTCCCTGCTCCAGTCGGCGCACTCGCCCATGGGCATCAGCTCGATAAACCGCACGTTGATGCTCCCCTGACGGGTCAGGTCCATCAGGGCGCGGATCTCGTCGTCGTTGACGCCGCCAATTAAAACAGCGTTGATTTTCGTATTTTCAAAGCCCGCCTCGAGAGCGGCCCGGACGCCGGCCAAGACGTTTTCCAGCTCGCCCACCCGGGTCAGCATCCTGTATTTCTCGGCATTGAGGGTGTCCAGACTGATGTTGAGCCTGTCGACGCCGGCCTCCTTGAGCTCTTTGGCATACTGGGGCAGCAGCACGCCGTTGGTGGTCATGCACAGCTCCTCCACCTCCGGTATGGCCGCGATGCGCCGGCAGATTTCAACAATCCCCCTGCGCACCAGCGGCTCTCCGCCCGTGACGCGGATCTTGCGGATGCCGCAGGCGACGGCGGCCTTCGTGATCTCCTCGATCTCCTCAACGGACAAGATATCGCTGTGGCAGCGCTTCTCAACACCCTTTTCCGGCATGCAGTAGATGCACCGGAGATTGCACAGGTCGGTGACGGATAGCCGCAGGTAGTAGATGTCTCTCCCAAAATCGTCTTTCATTGAGGTGTTCTCCATTTATCAGGAAATGCCCGTATTTCCATTTAATCCTACAGGACCCAGGCATGTCTGTCGTATTTACAACCGGTAGGCCTTTATAATAGCGCCGGCCGGCAAGGGCGGGCTCCCGGCGTCGATTTCCCCCAGAAGGTCGCAGCCCACCAGCGAGGCCACCGCGCCGTTACCTTGTCCCTCGTTCTCGGCAAAGTAGGCCCTGCCGTCCTCAATGACGAGACGGCCCCGTAAAAGCCGGAGCTTCGGGCTGTTCTTTTCATAGGGTTCCTTCAGCGCCACGCGGACGGTCGGCAGCTGCAGCTCGGCGTAACCGCAGCGCTTGCAGATATACGGCCTGGCGATCCTAAACAGGCCCAAAACGGCGGCGCCGGGATTGCCGGAAAGCCCGAGTAACAGCTTTCCGTCCTTGACGGCCGCCATGATGGCGCCGCCCGGCTTCATGTTGACTTTCCAGAACAGGACCTCCGCGCCCAGTCGCTGCGCCGCGGCAACGGCAAAATCATAGTCGCCCACGGAGGCGCCCCCCGTCGTGATGACGATATCCGCTTCCTCCAGCGCCGATTTGATCCGCCCGGCGATCTCGTCCGGGTCGTCCCGGACGACGCCGGCGTTTCTGGCCTCGGCGCCCAGTTCCTTCAGGTAGCCGCACAGGGTGTGGACGCTGCTGTTATAAATCATCCCCGGCGGCAGCTCCCGGCCGATCTCCACCAGCTCCGAGCCGGTGTTGAGCACGGCGACAACGGGCTTTTTATATACGGACACGCATTCGATGCCCTGACTGGCCAGAAGGCCCAGCAGCGGCGCCGTCAGGCGCGTGCCGCGGGGGGCCAGGCGGTCGCCGGACCGGATA
Source organism: Sporobacter termitidis (assembly GCA_029267955.1). GTDB lineage: Bacteria > Bacillota > Clostridia > Oscillospirales > Oscillospiraceae > Sporobacter > Sporobacter termitidis_A. The sequence continues at coordinate 8,158 of JAJUHI010000005.1, forward strand.
TCGTCGCCGGCGCGGATAACGTCCGTCCCCGGCGGCACCGGCGCAAAAAGCGTCACCTCGGTATCAGTAAACGCGGTATTCTCATATTTCACCGTGGCGTCCGCGCCCTCCGGCAGCGGCGCGCCGGTGAGGATTTTCGCCGCGCGGCCTTGTGTTACCCGGACAGTGGGCATGCTGCCGGCCGCGATCTCCTCCGTGATCTTCAATACAACGGGGGTCTCTTTTGTGGCGGTGAGGGTGTCGGCCCCGCGGAAGGCGTAGCCGTCAAAGGGGCTGCGGTCAAAGGGCGGCGCGGGTATCCTGGCGGTGATCTCCTCGGCCAGGACCCTGTCCTGGGCCTGCGCCAGGCCCACCGTCTCGGTCTCAAGCGCGACGGGAAGCGCCGACAGGATATCAGCCGCGTCATCGGCCGGTATATTTTTAAGCATGCATTTCACTTCCAGTCCGGATTCCAAATCAGTATGCCCGAACACCGCCGGGCGAAATCGCCGGGTATCCGTCCCCATAACAGATACCCGGCACACGCGCCGTCAGCGGCGGAGCTACGCCGCATCGCCATGCGAAGGAGGAAAGGCAGTCCGTAAAACAAAAGCAGCCTGTTTTGAGCGTAAACAGGCTGCGGCAACGCAGACTAATAAACGCCGTGGCGGCGTTTTCTCTGTTCCCTTCTCAAAACGTGAAGGCCGTTTCGTTTCCGACAGCGACCCCGGGAAAAAAGCGGATGCTTTTTTCCGGCCGGATAATCGTAGCCAAGGCATCCCGGCGGACGTCTTGCCCTTAGATCAAACGGCGCGGCAACTATTTGATTTCTAATAGTATCTTAACACCGCCCGGGCCGGTTGTCAATGCGGCGGCGGCCAGCGCCGCCCGGCGGGCATAAATCCCGGTTTTCTACTGCCGGTAGAGCGCTCTGTCCGCCGAGTAGAGACCCCTGCTGGCACTCTATCGGGCCGGTTGCCATAAATAGAGCCGGGGTTTATACAAGTAGGGTGCGTTTCCAGCCGGGCCTCACTACAATGAAAGCAACCCGGGCCTGGCGTCGGCGGCTTTCGCCGCGTCAGCGCCGGGGAGACTAAAATGAGTCGGGCTGGTGATTTTATGAAGATTTTGCTTGTTTATCCGAAAATACCCGTGACGTATTGGGGCTTTCAGCACGCGCTCAAATTCGTCTCAAAAAAAGCGGCGTTTCCGCCGCTGGGCCTTTTAACCGTTGCATCGCTGTTGCCGGAGCGTTATGAAAAACGGCTCGTCGATCTCAATGTGGAGAAGCTGACGGACCGTGCCATTTTATGGGCCGATTATGTGTTCATCAGCGCCATGCTGATTCAAAAGGCCTCGGCGCGGGAGGTCATCGACCGCTGCAAGGCCCTGGGGGTGAAGACGGTGGCCGGCGGGCCGCTGTTCACCGCGGAGAGCGGCAGCTATGACGACGTGGACCATCTGGTTTTAAATGAAGGCGAGATTACCATTCCGGAATTTATCGCGGACCTTGAAAGGGGCGCGGCAAAACACCTTTACACGACGGACAATTTCGCCGATGTCCGTGAAACGCCGGTGCCCCAGTGGTCCCTCCTCAAGCTGAAAAAATACAGCTCGCTGAATATCCAGTATTCCCGCGGCTGCCCTTTCAACTGTGAGTTCTGCGATATCACAACGCTGTTCGGCCACGCGCCCCGGACAAAGGACAGCGGCCAGCTGTTGCGGGAGCTTGACGCCATCTATGAAACGGGCTGGCGGGGCGAACTGTTCTTTGTGGACGACAATTTTATCGGCAACAAGAAAAAGCTGATGGCCGAGGTGCTCCCGGTGATCATCCAATGGAATGAAGAGCGGGGCAGGCCCTTCTGTTTTCTGACGGAGGCCTCCATTAACCTGGCCGACGACGACGCGCTCATGGCCATGATGGTAAAGGCCGGGTTCAACGGCGTCTTTATCGGTATCGAGACGCCGGACCCCAACTGCCTGACCGAGTGCCAGAAGACGCAAAATCAAAACCGGGACCTGATCGCCTGCGTTAAGAAGATCCAGCAGGCCGGGATGGAGGTTCTGGGCGGCTTTATTGTGGGCTTTGACAACGACAACGAGACGATTTTCAACCGGATGATCAAGTTCATTCAGGACAGCGGCATCGTGACGGCCATGGTGGGTCTATTAAACGCCCCCGTCGGCACAAAGCTCTATAACAGGCTCCGGGAGGAGGGCCGCCTGGAAGACCGGTTTACCGGCGACAACACGGACTTTACCATGAATTTCGTCCCCAAAATGGACCGAAAGGTGCTGGAAGCGGGCTACCAGCATATCGTCAAGACCATTTACGCGCCGAAATATTACTACGAACGGGTCATGAAGCTACTCTCAAACTACAGGCCGTCGGCCGTGTCGGAGGGCATCACGCCGATTAACGTCCTGGCGTTTATCAAATCCGTCTTTAAAATCGGCATCGCCGGAAAGGAGCGCCGGTATTACTGGCGGCTTTTACGCTGGTGCCTGCGCCACCGCCCCGACGTCTTCACCGTCGCGGTCCGGTTTTCCATCTACGGCTACCACTTCAGAAAGCTGTACGCGATATAACCGGCGCGCCGGCCGGCAGCTATGCCGGCCGGTAAATATTTCTTGCTCCGCTCCGGTTGCCGTGGTATGCTGATTTTACAAAATAATGGAGGGTTGCTCAAATGAACATCCCGCGTCCTCCCTGTTAATTATTACTTGACGCGCTTTACCCCCGGCCGCCGCCTACCCATAGGGTTTAAGGTTTTAAAAATTCTATGGGGGTTTTGTCATGTCTTTTTATAAAAACATACGGTATCTGTACCTGATGACCTTTTTCCGCAGCCTGATCGCCGCTTACGTCATTGAGCGGCTATTCGCCCTGGAACGGGGCCTGTCGGTCCAGATGGTCGTCTGGTGTGAAATCATCTACGCCGTCGCAACGGTGGCGCTGGAGATCCCCTCCGGCTTCCTGGCCGACCGCTTCGGCCGGAAGCGGCTTTTACTGTTCGGCGGGTTATTCGACGTGCTGGAGTTTTTGGCGCTGCCCTTTGCCGGGGGCTTTTTCCTCTTCGGCGTCTCCGCGCTGGCCGCCGCCATCGGCAGCGCCTGTTCCAGCGGGGCCTGGAACGCCCTGCTGTACGATTCTCTGCGGGCGGACGGCAGGGAGGGCGATTTTGAAAAGGTTTTAGGGCGCGACAAGGCGGTCAACTTCACAGCCTATCTGATCGCTGGCGTCTCCGGCGCGCTACTAGCCCAGGCCTTCGGGTACGCCTTTAATTACTGGCTGTCGGCCGCCAGCATGGCCGCCGGGCTTGTTTTCACCTGCCTGCTCCGGGAGCCGCCGAAATCCGGGGCTCCGGACAAAACCGGCGGCAGCCTCGGCCAAATAGCCCGCCTCTCCGCCCGATTTTTTAGGAAATATCCCGACGTTTTTCGTTTTGCGGTATTCTCATCAATCATCGCCGCCTGCGTTAACTATGTGGATGAATTCTGGCAGAACTATTTAAACGGGATCGCCTTTCCTCTGGCCCTGTTCGGCGCCGTCTTTGCCGCCGACATAATGTTCCGGGCGCCCGGCGCGCTCATTGCCTTCAAGCTCCTGGGCAGGATGGGGCACCGCGCTGTTATGTGGCTTGCGTCCCTGCTGGCCGCGGCGGGCATCCTCTGGGCGGCCTTCTGCCAGAGCGCCTGGGGCATTGCCGGCTTCGTCGCCGCCGGCTTCGCCGTGGAAATCATTGAGCCGGTTACCGCCGGCTACATCCACCGGCGCGCCGATCCGGGCGCGCGGGCGACCATTGAATCCACGGCGGCCATGCTGTTAAGGGTTTTGTCCATCGGCCTCGGCCTGGCGTTCGGCTATCTGTCCGACCAGCTGTCCATTTTCGCGGGCTTCCGGCTGCTGGGTCTCGCTGCCGCCGCCGCCTGCGTGCTCTTTGCCCGGTTTGCGCTGTCAAAGCGGGATTGACTGTCGAAAAACCCGCTACGCAAAGGCTTAAAGCCCTTCGGGCTTAAGCCTTAGGCTTTTTCGACAACTTAAGACCCGCGCCATACCGGCGCGGGTCTTTTGCTGTAAGCCTATTCGTAGTATTTTGCCTGTGCGGCCCACATGGTGAAATACTCGCCGTGCTCGTCCTTCACAAGCTCGTCGTGGGGCCCGTACTGGACAATCTCGCCGTCCTTGAAAACGGCGATGTTATCACAGAAGCGGCAGGAGGACAGCCGGTGCGAAATGTAGATGGCGGTCTTGTCGCCGATCAGGCTGTCAAAGCGGTTGTAGATATCGTACTCCGCCATGGGGTCAAGGGCGGCGGTGGGTTCGTCCAGCACCGTGATTGGGGCGTTTTTATAGATCGCCCTGGCGATGGCGATTTTCTGGCTCTCCCCGCCGGAAAACTCCACGCCGTTCTTGTCAAAGTCTTTGTAAACGGCGGTATCCAGCCCGTTTTCCAGCGTCTCCAGCCGCTCACTAAAGCCCGCCTTGCAGACTGATTCCAGCACCCGCGCGTCATCAGCCTCCGGGGCGGCGGCGATATTTTCCCGCAGCGAGAACGCAAGGAGTTTGTAATCCTGGAACACCACCGACAAAAGCTCTCTGTAGCTGTCCAGGTCATACTCGCGGATATCCACGCCGTCCAGCAGGATCTGGCCCTCGGTGGGGTCGTACAGCCGGCACAGGAGCTTGATAAACGTTGTTTTGCCCGCCCCGTTGCGGCCGACCACCGACAGCTTGCTGCCGGGCGTTAAGGTGATGGACACATGCCGCAGGGAGTAATATTCTGCGTTGGGGTATTTAAACGACACATCGCGAAACTCGATGGTGTGCTTATCCGCCTTTACAACCGGGCGGCTGCCGCTGCGCATCACGTCCGGCAGCTGGAGGAAAACGCGGGTTTCGTTCATATATTCCACAACGCGCGCCAAGCCAATAACGTTCTCCACAATCCCCCGCAGGCTGCCGGCAAAGTTCAGCGAGGCGGTGACAAGCATTTGAAATTCGCCCACCGTGATCAGCTTTGTCACCACGCGCACGCCCAGATAGCCGTACAGCAGCGCCTGCTGCGCGGCGTTGAGCAGCGTTGTCATGATGGTGTAGCGGTTCTGCCGGCGGTTAAACTTGCGCTGCATGTACCAATCCTTACTTGCGTAATCGTCAATGCGCTGCCTGATCAGCGGGACGGCGTTGTATATCCTGATATCCTTGCCGTACTGAAAGCGTTTGAGCTCCCAGGTATAGTAACCGAATTTGCGCTGATCCTCAATTAGGTTTTTATAAAATTCCGTACTGCCTTTGGACAGCCTTGAAACGATCAGCATGTTGGCCGCTGTCACAGCGACCAGGACGGCCAGCAGCAGGGGAGACAGCCTGCCGACCACGTACACGGTGCCGGCAAGCGTGATGACGGCGGATACCAGCGCGCCCAGCGTAAAGGTCATAACCTCAATACTGCCGTAGACTGTATCCATCCCTCGGATGGCTCTTTCCCGCTGGGCCAAGATATCGGCGTTCTCGGTATTGGAAAAATCCATGGACATGCACTTTTCCTCCAGCATTTGGACGAACCGCTGCTCTAACCGGATATGATACTTGTTGGAAAAATACCGGATGAGGTTCGTGGCCACTGAAACGGCCAGGTTTAACAGCACCAGGACCGCCACCAGCAGGACAAGAACATCGACTTGACGAGCGCCCAACAGCTCGTCGATGATGCGCTTGGGGACAAAGATGTTGATAAACGGCGAAAGCCCCGAGACGAGCATATTGGCTGCGATTACAAGAATATACGGCTTTTCATGCCGCCATGCGATACCGTAAAAGTATCTCATACACGGGATAATGTTTTTATATGCGTTCATACCAGCGCCTCCGCTTCCTCGCTGTCGCGGTAATATTGGGCTTGTACGCCGAAGAGCTCGGCGTATTTGCCCCCCTGGTTAAGCAGCTCGTCATGGGTGCCGCATTCCGCGATGGCGCCGTTTTCAAACAGGATAACACGGTCGCAAAAGCGGGTGCTGGCCAGCCGGTGGGAGATATAGATCGCCGTTTTGTCGCGGGTCAGCTTGTCAAACTCCATGTACAGCCGTTCTTCCGCAAGGGCGTCCAGCGCGGCGGTGGGCTCGTCGAGGACGATAAACGGCGCGTCTTTGTACAGGGCCCGGGCAAGGGCCAGCTTCTGTATTTCGCCGCCGGAAAACTCCACGCCGTCCAGGTCGAGGGTTTTCAGCATCGTCGTGTCGACACCCTTCGGCAGCGTGTCAATTTTATCCATCAGCCCCGCCAGCTCCAGGCACCGCCGGACACGCGGGAGATCGGTTTTATCGTATTCCTGCATCGACACGTTTTCCGCAATCGTAAAGGCAAAGGTGTTGATCTCCTGGAACACGGCGGAAAACAGCCTGAAATACTCGTCGCGGTCATAGGTCTGTATATCGGCGCCGCCCAGCAGAATCCGCCCGCTCTCGGGCTTATACAGGCGCATGAGCAGCTTGATGAAGGTGGATTTGCCCGCGCCGTTGAGGCCGACAACCGCCAGCTTCTCCCGGAGGTTAATTTTAAAGCTGACGTCATACAGCGCGTACTTGTCGCTGCCGGGATATTTAAAGGACACGTGCTCAAACTCAATCTCCGCCCCGTTACGGAGAATATCCGCCGGCACCGGAGCGCCGCCGGAGGGCGTGTCCGGTATTTCAACATACGCGCGGTAATCGCAGATGACCGCGCTTTGCCGCTGCAGGCTGACAAAGCCCTCCAACAGCTCGTTTAAAGATGAGGAGAAGGTCCGTATGGAGGTTATGTACATCAGAAAGCTGCCGATGCCGAGGGCCCCTTTGACAACAAGCCTGCACAGCCAGGCGTACATGGCGATTTCCTGCACGAGCGCCGTCAGAGAGCCGATATTGCCGCTAAAAAGCGCTATTTTCTGCCGCTTGCTCGCCTCTTTAAAGTGTACGCCATGCTCCTTTTTCAGCCGCGTCAGGATAAAATCCTTCAGGCTGTAAATGCGGATGTCCTTGCCGTACTTAAAATCGCCGGACATACGCTCCATATAATTGATTTTACGGTTCGTCGGCGCCAGAGCGTCCGCGATCTGTTTGTCGCGGATGCGGGCGCGGTTGGAGACGATGTAGTTGACAATGAGCACGCCCAGCGTCACCAGCAGCAGCCAGTACCCCATCACCACCACGATGGACACCGTGCCGATGAGGGTCAGTAAGCTGCGGAACATCGTCAGCACCAGGCGCGACATGCCCTCCACACCCTCATAGTTGCCGTACATGGCCCGCTCGGCCCGCTGAGCCATATCCAGCGTCTCCGGGTCTTCGAGCTTCTGGTAATCCAGCGTCATGTTTTTAAGGTTCTGCCTGGCGTGAAAGCGGATGCGCAGCGCGATGAACCGAATGGACATGGACCCGCTGGGAATGGTGCCGAAGCCGTAGGAGATGCCGGTGATGCCGTTTGTAATAAATAGCGCTGCGCCGAACAGCACCGCCAGCGTCACAACACGCTCCACCCGGCCGCCGCCTGTCAGCTCGTCGATGATCAGCTTCGGCATGACGATCGGCACCATGTGCCCCAGGGCGGTGGAAACGGCGTTCATGGCAATCCAGGCAAACAGTCTCGGGTCAAATTCCCGGATGCACCGGAGCATCCACATGAAGTTTTCCGCAAGGGAATACCGGGGTTTTTCTTTCTTTTCCATTTATTATCCTCCCTTCTTCTAAGAAGCCGCCCAAATCCGCCGCGGAGAACAAAAAAAGCGCCTTTGACGAATCAGAGGCGCAAATATCCGTTGTTTGCACGAAAATGTACTAATCAGCGGACAAAGCGACTCCCTGTTTTACCGTATTGTTCGACTTGCAGTTTTTATGGATCACTTTGTCCACCTCACTTTTTTCTAATTAAACCAGACTTTAACATATGCTGTCTTATTCTGTCAAGTGTCTGTTTGAGGAAATATTGCCCTTAAACCACCTGCTCTCCGTACGCCGGCAGCCGCGGGGCGTTTTGGCCTCATAAATCGTACTTGACAGAAATTTGATATTTTCATAAAATGTAAAAAATTAGTTTCATAATGTAAGTATCGATGATTGAGACGAGTAGTATGCTTGAACCAAAAGCGAATCGGGGATGGTGCGAGCCCGGTGGCAATGAAGCAAATGAACAGGCCTCATGAGATTTTGTCCCAAAGAGCGCATGCAGCTCGAGTATGACAAACGTTCCCCGCGTTAAGGGACAATGAGATTCAGGTGTTGACCGCGCCTGAGAAGCAGAGTGGTACCGTGGTGATAATTGCCGCCTCTGCGCATGTTTTCACATGCGCGGAGGCGGCTTCTTGTATCTCATGACGACAGGAGGAAAAAGATGAATATCAAGCAGCAAATCGTAAAATGGCTAGATATGGTTCTCGGCACCAATCAAATAACAGAAGATATGGTGGAGATCCCGCCGGACAAAGGCATGGGTGATTACGCCTTCCCGTGTTTCCGGCTTTCGAAGGTTTTGAAAAAATCTCCTCAGGCAATTGCGCAGAGCCTGGCAGCGGCGGAGAACCTTCCTTCTTTGTTTACCAAAGCGGAAGCCGTCTCCGGATATTTAAACTTTTTTGTCGATCAGGCTCAGCTTGCATCCATCGTACTCAATGAAACCTTCCAATCAGCCTCAGTTGTCCCGAATGGGCAGACGATTGTGATTGAATATTCCTCGCCGAACATCGCGAAGCCTTTTCATGTAGGGCACCTGTGTTCTACGGTTATCGGTGATTCTCTATCAAGGTTATATGAGTATTTAGGCTGGAAGGTCATCCGCATCAATCACCTTGGAGATTACGGAACGCAGTTCGGAAAGCTGATATCGGCCTATAAACGATGGGGAAAAGAAGAGGCGCTTCAAAAAGAACCGATCGCGGAACTTTTTCGAATTTATGTTAAATTTCATGAGGAGGTACAGCTTCACCCTGAACTTGAGGAAGAAGCGCGCCGCTTTTTTAAAAACCTGGAGGATGGCAGCGCCGAAGAAACCGCGCTCTGGCGGCGATTTAAGGATATGAGCCTGTTAAAGTTCAATGAGATGTATAACAGACTCCATGTGCAGTTTAATTCCTACGCGGGCGAGAGCTTCTACAGCGACAAAATGGACGCCGTTGTGAACGAACTGCGTGAAAAAGGGTTGCTGACAATCAGCGACGGCGCGGAAATCGTGGATTTAAGCGATGATAATCTGCCGCCGTGCCTCATTGTAAAATCCGACGGCGCTTCCTTATACGCAACCCGCGATCTGGCGGCGGCCATTTACCGCGCTAATACGTATAAAATCAATGTCTGCCTCTATGTGGTGGGGTTGCCTCAAACACTACACTTTAAGCAGGTGTTTGCTGTTTTAAAAAAGATGGGATACAGCTGGAGCGACTGTTGCAAGCATATTGGGTTTGGTCACGTAAAATTCAAAGACGGTCAACTATCGACCCGCACGGGTCATGTCGTTTTCCTTGAAGATGTTCTGGACGAAGCCGTGAAACGGGCGAAGTCAAGAATCCTGGAGAGCCGTTTGCAGCCGGAAAGTATGGATGAGACTGCCGAAAAAGTCGGCATCGGCGCCGTGAAATTCGCTTTTTTGAAGACTGGCCGGGAACGGGAAATCCTTTTTGATTGGGAGGAGGTGCTGGATTTTAACGGAGACTCGGGGCCATACATCCATTATACGTATGCCAGAGCAAACAGCATCTTGAGAAAAGCCGGCAAGTCTCTTCCGGACGTTTTATCGGTTCATGAAGTAACCGAAGAAGAGGCCGCGCTCATCAACCATTTAAACGGTTTCGAGGATATGCTGCTGGAAACCGTAAAGAGGAACGAGCCGTCTATCATTACAAGATATGTTCTCGTTCTTGCCCGGCTCTTTAACCGTTTTTATGCAGCGTGTCCCGTTATCGGTTCCGAACAGGAGCCCTTTCGTCTGGCTGTGACACAGGCAGTCAGCATAAGAATCCAAACCTGTCTATCGTTACTGGGAATCGAATGCGTGGAAAAGATGTAAATTACCGTATTCACGGCAACGTATAATTCTCTTAACATAAAAGCAGGCGGTTTCCCCGCCTGCTTTGTCACAGCACTTTCTACTCCACCTCCACCTTATATGCCCGCAGCCAGTAGTCCACCTGCAACAGATATGCCAGCAGCTGCGGGGCGTTCATCAGCTGGCCGAACCAGGGGATGTCGGTGTCCCGGGTCATGGTCTCCGCCAGGGTGCGGACAGCATTAGCGTCGATGAAGGGCCGGATCGGGGCGGTCGTATCGTCCAGCATCCGCAGCGTCAGGGCGCGCAGGGCGTCGATATAGTTGGGGTTGTGGGTCTTCGGGTAGGGGCTTTTCTTGCGCCACAGGACGGCCTCGGGCAAAAGCCCCGTCAGCGCCTTGCGCAGCAGGCCCTTTTCACGCTTGTTATAGTACTTCATCTCCCACGGGATGTTCCAGGCGTACTCCACTATCCGGTGGTCGCAGTACGGCACCCGCAGCTCCAGCCCCGTATACATGCTCATCCGGTCCTTGCGGTCTAACAGCGTCGGCATCCACCGGGTCAGGTTCAGGTAAAACAGCTCCCGCATCTTCTCGTCCTCGGGGCTGTCCTCCGGGCAGCGTGGGACCTCGGCGACGGCCTCCTCATACCGGCGCGCCACGTATTCCCTCGGTTTAATAAGGTCGTTTAACTCCGGTGACAGCACCTTTATCCGGGCGTCCAGCCGTTGGGACCAGGGGAACGTCCGGGCCTCGGCCGGCCGGTAAAACCAGGGATACCCGCCGAAAACCTCGTCCGCGCACTCGCCCGACAGCCCCACGGTTGCCTGCCGCTTCACCCAGGCGGAGAACAGCAGCAAGGAGGAATCCACATCCGTCATCCCGGGCAGGTCCCGGGCCCGGACCGCCGGGAACAGCGCGCCGGTCAATTCCGGGGTGTCCAGCAGGCAGTTTTCGTGGCGGGTTCCGAGATAATCGGACACGGCGGCGACCCAGGGCGCGTCCGCGTTGGGCTGAAAGCCGCTGGCCCTGAAATGCCGGTCGTTGTCCACATAGTCGATGGAAAAGGTGCGAATCCGTTCGTTGCGCTCGTGCTGATACACATGGGCGGCGATGGCGGCGATGGCGCTGGAGTCCAGCCCGCCCGACAGCAGCACGCACAGGGGCACGTCGGACACCAGCTGCCGGCGGACAGCGTCTAAAACCAGATCCCGTACGTTCATGACCGTGGTGTTAAAGTCGTCCTCATGGACGCGGCTCTCCAGCGACCAGTACGCCCATTCCTCCGTGCCGCTGCCGTCAAACAGCATGGCGCGCCCGGGCCGGAGCTCCTCGATTCCCTCAAAAACACCGTGGCCGGGCGTCCTGGCGGGGCCCAGGGCGAAAATCTCGGCCAGCCCCTCCGGGCCCAGGCGCGGCGCGATGTCCGGGTGCTTTAAAAGCGCCTTGATTTCCGACGCGAAGACCAGCCCGTCGTCCCGGCGGGCAAAAAACAACGGCTTGACGCCGATTCTGTCCCTGGCAAGAAACGCCTGATGTTTTTCCTGATCCCAGACGGCAAAGGCAAAGATGCCGTTGAGCTTTTTAACGCAGTCGCGCCCCCATTCCGCGTAGGCGTGCAGCAGCACCTCCGTGTCGGACCAGCCCCGGAAGGTATGGCCGAGGTCTAAAAGCTCCGCCCGCAGGTCCTCGGTATTGTAAAGCTCCCCGTTGTAAACGAGTATGTAGGTCGTGCCGCCCCAGCTCAGGCTCATGGGCTGGCCGCCGCCCTCCGGGTCCACCACCACAAGGCGGCGGTGTCCCAAAAGCGCCTGCCGGGACACCCACAGCCCCTCGGCGTCCGGCCCCCGGCGGGAAAGGGCCCTTGTCATGGCCTCGATGACGCTGCTTTTATCCGCGAGATTCCTTTTATGATCAATCCATCCGGCAATTCCACACATATACTATGAATCCTCCTCCGATTCTCCGGCATGCGGCTTTAAAAAACGCCCTGAAAAGGCTCTTTTTCAGGACGTTCGTCATTGAACTTAAGACATTATATGTCGCCGCGGCATGTACTGTTTTATCCGGCGCGGCGGATGCTCTTCTGGGGGTTTTACCCAAAACGGGCCCATCGCCGGCCGTCCGATTTACCAATTTATACGGCGGCGCCCTGTTGACAATACCTGGAGCGCATGCTAAACTACAAGCGCATCAGTACTCTATGGGGGAGTAGTCGGCGCAACTGCGCTTCAAGTCAACAGGCATGACGATTCTCATCGTCTGGCTTGAATGAAATGACCAGACCCATGGATAGGGCTTACCTATCCATGGGTTTTCTGATGTTTACGGCAATACTATTATGAAGACGCAGAGGGGGATGCACTTGAAATTTTACTGCGAAACTGCCGAGGAGGTACTGCGCGCCACAGACAGTTCCCTGTCGGGGCTGCCGGAAGCCGAGGCGGCGCGTCGGCTGGCGGAAAACGGCAAAAACAAGCTGGTGGAAGGGAAAAAGGATTCCCTGTTCAAACGGTTTTTCGCCCAGCTGGCCGACCCGATGATCGTCATCCTGCTGGCGGCGGCGGCCATCTCGGCGTTTACCGCCGTCATGGAAAGCGAAAGCCTGGCGGATGTGTTTATCATACTGGCCGTCGTCCTCATCAACGCCGTGCTGGGCGTCTATCAGGAGAGCAAGGCGGAAAAGGCCATCGAAGCGCTGCAGAAAATGGCCGCCGCCACCAGCAAGGTCCTGCGGGACGGCAAGATCGCCATTATAAAAAGCGAAGACATCGTCGTGGGCGACGTGGTGCTTCTGGAAGCCGGCGACGCGGTGCCGGCCGACGGGCGACTCCTGGAAAGCGCCAGCCTGCAGATTGAGGAAGCGGCCCTGACGGGCGAGAGCGTCCCGATCAACAAGTTTATCGAGGCCTGCGACCTTGACGGACAGAAGGACGTGCCCCTGGGCGACCGGAAGAACATGGTCTACATGGGCAGCACCGTCGTCTACGGGCGCGGCTCCGCCGTGGTCACGGCCACCGGCATGGATACCGAGATGGGCAAGATTGCCGACGCTTTAACCCAGACCAAGGAGGGCCAGACGCCGCTGCAGATTCAGCTGTCCAGGCTGAGCAAGGTTTTAACCTATCTCGTGCTGGCCATCAGCGCCGTGATCTTCGGCGTGGGCCTTTTGCGCGGGGACCAGTTGCTGCATTCGTTCATGGTGGCCGTCTCCCTGGCTGTCGCCGCCATTCCCGAAGGTCTTGTGGCCGTCGTCACCATCGTTTTGTCCATCGGCGTGACAAACATGAGCCGCCGCAACGCCATCATCCGCCGCCTGACGGCGGTTGAAACCCTCGGCTGCGCGCAGATTATCTGTTCCGACAAAACCGGCACCCTCACCCAGAACAAGATGACGGTTGTGGACCAGTACGCCTCTGACACGGCGCTTTTGGCGACGGCCATGGCGCTGTGCACCGACGCGGAGATTGTCGAGGACGGCAGCGTCACCGGCGAGCCCACGGAAGCGGCGCTGGTGGCCTGGGCGGCCAAAATGGGCCTTGTCAAGGACCAGCTGCGCATCGACGCGCCCAGAATCGGCGAGGCGCCCTTCGACAGCCTGCGCAAAATGATGAGCACCGTCCACCTCCACAGCGACGGCACCGTTGTCCAGTATACGAAGGGGGCCCCGGACGAGGTCCTCAAAAAATGTACGCATATTTATAAGGACGGCCAGGTCCGTGAGCTGACCGGCGAGGACCGGCAGGAAATCCTGGACGCCAACAAGAACATGGCCGACCGGGCCCTGCGCGTTCTGGCGGCGGCGCGGCGGACTTATCCGTCCCAGCCCTCGGACTTTGAGGCCGGCGCGCTGGAGCAGGAGCTCTGCTTTATCGGGCTTGCCGGCATGATCGACCCGGTCCGGCCGGAGGTCAAGGCCGCCATCGAAAAGTGCCGCAGCGCCGGCATCCGGCCCATCATGATCACCGGCGACCATATCGACACGGCGGTGGCCATCGCCAGAGAGATGGGCATCCTCACCGAGGACACCGAGGCCATCTCCGGCTCCCAGCTGGGCGAGATGTCCGACGAGGAGTTTAACGGGCGGTTTCGCCGGATATCCGTTTACGCCCGCGTTCAGCCCGAGCACAAGGTACGCATCGTCAACGCCTGGAAGAGCGCGGGTTTTGTCACCGCCATGACCGGCGACGGCGTCAACGACGCGCCCAGCATCAAGTCCGCCGATATCGGCGTGGGCATGGGCATCACCGGCACGGACGTGACCAAAAACGTGGCGGACATGGTGCTGGCCGACGACAACTTTGCCACCATCGTCAGCGCCGTGGAGGAGGGCCGGCGGATCTACGACAACATCCGCAAGGTCATCCAGTTCCTCTTGGGCTGCAACGCCAGCGAGGTCCTCTCGGTGTTCGCTTCCACGCTCTTGGGCTTTGTCATCCTCCAGCCGGTGCATATCCTGTGGATTAACCTGGTTACCGACAGCATCCCGGCCATGGCCCTGGGCATGGAGAAGGCCGAGCCAAATCTGATGAGCCGCCCGCCCCGCTCGCCGAAAGCCGGCGTGTTCGCGGAAGGGCTGGGGGCCGACATCGCCTACCAGGGCCTGATGATCGCCGTTTTGACGCTTCTTTCCTATTTCCTCGGCCACTTCATCGAATCGGGCGTGTGGGAAGTTGCGAACAGCCCCGACGGCACCGCCATGGCCTTTCTCACCCTGAGCATGGCCCAGATTTTCCACAGCATCAACATGCGCTCCCGCCGGGAGAGTATCTTCGGCCTCGGCGCCGGCAACAAGTTTCTGCTCTGGGCGGCTTTTGCCAGCCTCGTGCTGACGTCTCTGGTGATCTATGTGCCGTTTTTGGCCACCGCCTTTGAGTTTGCGCACATCAGCTTCGTCGAGTACGCCATCGCCCTCCTCCTGGCCGTCAGCGTCATCCCCATCGTGGAGCTTGTGAAGCTGGTCCAGCGGAAGGTCCGGCGAAGCAAATAGAGCATATTAAGCTTAATACGCTTAACTCAAAAAGCATAACAGTATTATATTGACAGCACTAGCAAGAGGCGGCGCATATGCACCGCCTCTTGTGTGTTGAACGGTTACCAGGGCAGCTTTTCAATACAGAACGGGTGCCCCGCCGGGTCAAAAAAGACTTTCCATTTATCCGAATACTGCGTCTCCGCCAGCCGGGCCCCGCAGGCCAGCGCGTGGCTAACGTCCTTTTCCAGATCGTCCGTATGGAAATCCAGGTGGGCCATTTGCTGCTGTTGTCCCGGCGCCGTGGGCCATACCGGCGGTGTGTAGTCCTTGTCTTCCTGGAACAGCAGCGTCATGCCGGTCGCTTCGTCAACAATCCCGACAAACTTCAGGCCCTCGTCCGTGTTTGTAAAGCGTACCGTCCAGCCCAGCAGCCTCTGATAAAAATCCGCCAGCGCATCCGCGTTGTTGGTATCCAGCGTGACACATCCCAATTTCATAAGCGGCACCTCCAAAATACAAATAATCGGATTATTGCTTTTACCCTATATTAAAATAATACCGCCTTGTTGCAAGACAAACAGAATATGCGGTCAACTTTTTTCCCGTTGAGTCTTAAATAAAAGCGAGCGAAATACTTCGTGCTGCTCCTCTTTATCAATGAACGCTCTTTTGGGTATCAGGTGCGCTGTCCGGTTTTTATATAGTATATAGGAGGTTTTTGTCTCCCTGACCTTGCTGATTTCGTCCCAGCGCGTTTGCAGTTTTGCGTTTGCATAACCGTCGGATACGAAATGCTCGTTATAAAAACGATATGTAACGGATTTCATGATGTTAGGGTCATTTAAGTACGGTTTAACGGTTCTGAAGTAAAAGACTACGGGGGTTACCAGCAAGATAAACACGCCCGTCACAGCCAGGTTAATCCTATTGATCATATGCTCGCTGGTAAAAGCTCTTGTCAAAAGCGCCAGACAGACTAAGATATCAATAATGCCAATGGGTCCTATATAAACACGTTTAAAAAGGAAGGCTGTCACTTCTGCGTCGGTCAATTTGAAGCTGATTTCCGCCAAGGGCGGCGTATCGGAAATACTGCTTTCAGGCGCCGGTATATTCTCAGGTTGTGCGGTATCCGGCGCTGAATCTGACGGCGGCTTGGCTGCCGGACGCTTCTTTAGATATAGCTTGCTTTCATTCACATTGGTCGTCATGAGCGCGTAAACCCGCTGCAGCTGCGACGGATTATTAAAACAGCGTTTGGGTATCATCATATAGTTTTCCGGAGAGATATAGATGTAAAAACCGGCCCTATATTCCTCTATTTTAAATAAGTGGTTCCAATAATACGTTTGTGAAGCGGCTTCTGAGGTTACAGTGATTGCGATATCAGAAAATTCATAACTTAACGTATAGTCGTACATCTTTTGCTTTTTATAGGCTGCCGCCAGGAAAACATATTTGACAAAAGGCCTTAGAAAACTGAATGCAAACAGGATTAAAAATGGTATTAAGAGCACAAGAGCGAATAACAGCCAGTCTAAAATACTCATCGATGTGATGATAACGATACCAAGAACGATAAGGTTCAATACGGCATAACTGATCAAAAACACTTTCAGGCGATTGTAATACTCACCGAAAACAAAATAGCGTATATCCTTCGGTGACAGCCTTACATCAATTTGTACCGTTTCTTGCATAACAGGTCTCCTAAATTGTTTTAGCTAATCGTATATCTCACGCCAAGCCAAACTCCAGCTGTAGCTTTTCATACCGCTGCTTTTCATGTTCGGCAACGTCAAAAAGAGGGTTGTACAAGCAGTGCTGCATCACATCCGCATCAATCAGCACTTCGTCAAAAGGGGAAAACCTGTCGCCTTTGTTGCTATGGTGATATATTGCCGTGCAAATCATATTGATTTCATCACCGGTAAAGCATTGCAGAGAGGTTAAAATCTCCCGCGCCATGATGGCGCCTTTCTGTGCGTGGTCATTTGCATCCAACGTTGAATAATAATAAATATCGTGAAGCATGCCCGCTATGGTTGCCAGCTCAATATTCTCATTTCTTTTCATGGCGATCAGCGCGCAAGCCTGTGAAACCCCGTACAGATGCAGATAGCCGCTTCTTCGTTTAGCGGCGCTCGGTATGTTCAATAGAACGGCATCAATATATTCACGAACCGTCTCAATTCTGTTCACGCGCAGCACTCCTTATGTATATAAGCCTTTGCTGAAGGGCGCTCATTTTGCAGCTTGTTTTAACGACAGCAGATATTCCAGCGCCTTTTTGTGATGGTCAAGATCAGCCACCCAATCCATATAAGCGCCGCACGGAAAACTGGCGCATTTTCCGCAGTGATCGATCTGCTTTTCCTCGCAGCACGCCCGTAAGCCGCAGCGGCCGCAGGCGCCGCTCAAGCCCCAAAAGACCTCCGTTTTATCCCAACAGCCTCTGCACAACGGGGCTTTTTTCAATACGGCCTCGGCATTTTCATCCTCGCCGATCCAGCCCTGACTTTTAAACCACGGCGCCAAGGTTTTCGCCGCTTTCATATCCTGTTCCATCGTGACCTTGTATTGCGCGCAGTCGCTGCAATCGACGCCGCAGGCTGCCAGCTTTAATTTATTCATAAATATTCCTCCCTATATTTTCGTATAGAGGCGGCCTGGATTATTATCTACGCAAGGTGCTTTCGGACAAGCTCGGCGGGATAATGCGTTCTTTTTGCACATCTGCCAACATACCCCCATCATAACCTTATTTTTTCCATATTTCAACAAAAATTGCCGCAGTTTCCTGCGGAGAAAAATTTTTGTTGTCGAGGACGGCGCGGCGGAGACGGGGTAATTAAGAACGCAGGAAGCGGGATACCGTCTCCTGCGTTATGTATGGCTAATCGCCATGTTCGATTTCTGCCTCGCAAATGTATTTATAGTATTCATTTGTAAGTAAACGCAAATAGCAAGCCTTTTTCCAAAATGTATGTGAAATGCTAGAATTTTTATTAAAAAGGCTTTCCTTTGTAACATCTATTTTTGGATCAAGTAATAATTTATAAAAAACTAACCCAGTATACCAAAGTAAACCATCTAACTCACTCAATATTTGAACCGCACGGGTTGAAGTTATACCCCAAATATTCGGTTTCATAATATCTTCTGGGTTATCAACTCTTTGATACCCAAATAATAAAAGGTTAGGAAAACTGTTATGAGCAAATGCAGATAATTCTTTATACCTAATGGATTTCCACTCTCTTAGTTCATCTAGTTCATCGTTATTTAGTTCATTGTTATCACATAAAGTCGCCTCATAAGCATCGATTGTTTCTCTCATTTTTCGCATCGAAAAATGTTTTTTCCACACTTCATTATCATTTTCCTTACGGGCGGATTCGAAAAATTCCTTTCGCTTATCAACATCTATTATAATATTTAACAGAGTAAAACAAGTTTCATAGAGATTTCTTAATAGTACCATTGCTTGATAATCTAATCCATCAATTGATAACTTAATGATTGATAACGATGTATTAGATATTGTTAATAATAAATGAGTACATAATGTATTCAAAGGGGCGTAACCTCAGAATCTGAAACACCGAACGCCATACAACCCCACTGTATCGTTAATAAATTTGCTAATATAATGTAATCTTGATTCTTATCTGTTTTTATTTCTTTATTAATATTAGTTTGCTTATACTCATTCCATAAATCATTCAGTTCCTCATAATTCATAAACATATCAGCTTGCAAGAAAGGTATAATTTTCTCAGAGAATTTTTCAAAGAGCAATCGATCTATCATTTTAAGCCCCCTCAGAAATCTTCAAAGTTCTTTTCCAACTTTCCATGTACCCCCATCATACCCTTATTTTATCCATTTTTCAACGAAAAATGCCGCAGTTTCCTGCGGAGACGAAGTCTTATTATTGCGGGCAATAGAGGCGGGGCCGCCGGCGGCAAAGCGGTACGGCCGCGGGCTGAGATTAGGGAAATAGGGGGCGGTTTCTGCTTTAACGAAAGCAGGAAACCGCCCCTTGTTTGATTTCTCCCGCCGTATTCGCCGTTAGATACGCGGGACGCCGTGGTCGGCGTCCCCTACGGCGGTGCGGAATTCCCCACCCCGCAGCGGTTTACAAGCAGCGCCAGGCTCGCTCTATTTCAGCTTGACCAGCACCAGCAGGTCGGCGTAGGGGTTTGTAATCTCCGGCTCCTTGGAGAAGCCGGCGCTCATGACGATGATTGCCGCGTCGGCAACCGGCGTGTTCACCTCAATGGTCGCCTCCTCCAGGGGCAGGACGATCCTGTCGGCCCCGTAGGCTTCATACCGCTTATTCCGCCGTGTCGTACCGGAACATCTCCCGCCCGGCCTCATCCAGGATGATGAGGGTCTGCCCGCCAGGGCTGTCCTCGGCTGTCAGCCGGTACGTCATGCCGTCCACCGTTAATTCTTGGCTGGTTTCGCCGGTTTTACCCGGATAGGGCAGCTGCGGCATTTCATACATATGAAACCCGAAGACTTTGTTAAACGCTTCGTCGTCCCAGCCGTTAAACCCGTCGGGCAGCCAGGGGACCGCGTCCAGCTCGTCCGTCTCCGCCAGATTCCGGACGGCGTCGATGATTTTCGTCCTGTCCGCTTCCGGGATATCCCCCTTTGGGGTCACAACGCCGCCGGACAGCATGCCGTTTCTCACAAGGGTCTGCTCCAGGGTGTGGACCTGGCTGGTGCGGCTGACGGTAAACGCATCCGCCGGCGGGATAAGAGACACGGCGGACAAAACCACCAGCAGCAGCGCGATCACGCCGCTTTTCCGCAGGGGCAGAAAGATCAGGAAAACCCCCGACAGAACGGCAAACACGCCGTAAAGGATGACGTAGTACCGCCCGTAAGTCACGCCGGTATCCATCATATGGAGCACAGAGGCTGTCACCTGGAACAGCGCGATGGGGATCAGCGCCTTGGGGAAAATGCGTCGAAACAGCAGGGCAAAGCGGTTATTCAGCCGGGCGGCCAAAAGCGTCGCGGTGATGCCGGCAATCGTATAGGAGATCAGCAGCGGCTCTAACAGATTGTCGGTCCAGAACCCGCCGCCGATGTTCAGCAGGATATAGATGAGCAGCACCGCAGTAAAAACGGCGATCAGCGGGATGATAATGTACGACAGCAGAACCTCCAAAAATCTTGGGCAGGCGGCGCGCTTTTCAATATCCGCCCGCTGCGCATCGCTAGTGCCCTCGTCCGACGCCAGCGCAGCCCTGCCCGGGTACACGGGGATGAGGGACAGCAGAATCACGGGCGCGACGATGATAAAGACAATGTTCGCCGTGTGCATATAGGCGTCTTCGTCAACGGGGACAATGAGCAGGTCAATGGCGGCGAGGATCGCAGCGCACCCCAAAAAGAGTATCCCGGAGAAGAACGCCGCCTGAAACAGCGCCTTGAAGGCCGCCATAAAGCTCTCGTCAAAGCCGACGCGGCTTTTGATCACGCCCGCCCATACAAAGGCGATGAACAGCGCAAACAGGGTCACCGCCGGCCGGACCAGCAGCTCGGCGCTGTTATCGGATACCGCCCGGACGGACAGGTAAAAAAGCGCCGCCACGGCGATGCCGCAAATCATCAACAGAACGCGCCGGGAAACGCCTTCAAAAAACCGTTCATAGGCCGCCTGGCCGGCGGCGCAGGCGGCGGCGCCCACGGCGCAGGTCAATATCCAGCGGTTAAGCGACACATCAGTGGCGACGGCTGCCGACGTGAGCACGGCGGCGGCCAGCAAAAAGACGGCGGTTGCGGGAAAGCGGACAACGGACCGGGTAAGCCCGCCGATACGCGCCCTGATAAGATTTTTCATGGCGGTCAGACGCCCCTTTCAGACATATCTTTGTCACAAATCCATACTAAAGCCGCAGCTCCCATAAAACAACATAAATATTATTTTCTAAAAAAGACTTGACATTCGGCGCCGTACGTGTATTATTGTATTAAGCCCTTAATACAATAATACAGGCGGTGATCTCATGACATGGAACTTTGAAACCGACAGGCCCATCTATTTGCAGCTGAAGGAGCAGATTATGCTGCGCATCGTCTCCGGCGCGTACGAGCCCGGCTCCAGGCTGCCGCCCGTCCGGGACATGGCGGCGGATGCGTCGGTTAACCCCAATACGCTGCAAAAGGCTCTGGCGGAGCTGGAGCGGGACGGCCTTGTTTATACCCAGCGGACCAGCGGAAGATTTGTGACGGAGGATGAAAGCGTGATTACACAGGCAAAAGAAACTCTCGCATCGGAACAGATCGAATTGTTTTTAAAGAAGATGGCCGGCTTGGGCTTCAGCCGCGAGCAGACGCTGGCGCTTCTGGAAAAAAAGATAAAGGAGTGACGGAACATGCCTATTCTGGAATGCAGCGGATTATCCAAATATTACGGCGCCAAGCGCGCGCTTGATAATGTCAGCCTGTCTCTGGAGCGCGGCCGGATCGTCGGTCTGCTGGGCCCCAACGGCAGCGGCAAAAGCACCTTCATCAAGCTGTGCAACAATCTATTGACCCCAACCTCCGGTACGCTGTTGATCGGCGGGAACGCGCCGGGCGTCAAAACGAAGCAGATCGTCTCGTATCTGCCGGAGCATACGTATCTCAACGACTGGATGCGCGTGGAGGATATCATCGGCTTCTTTTGCGACTTCTACACGGATTTTGACAGTAAGAAGGCCTATGAGATGCTCGCCAATCTCCGCATCAACCCGAAGGACCGGCTGAAAACCCTCTCCAAGGGCACAAAGGAAAAGGTGCAGCTGATCCTGGTCATGGCGCGGCAGGCGCAGCTGTACCTGCTCGACGAGCCCATCGGCGGCGTCGACCCGGCCGCGCGGGATTACATTCTCAACACCATTATCTCCAACTACAATCCGGAAGCCACGGTTATTATCTCCACCCATCTCATTTCCGACATCGAGCGGGTTTTGGACGATGTCATTTTCCTCAAGGACGGCGAGATTGTGATGACCGCGTCCGTGGATGACATCCGCGAAAATAAGGGCGTCTCCGTGGACGCGCTGTTCAGGGAGGTATTCAAATGTTAGGCAAACTGATGAAATACGAGTTCAAGGCCACCGGGCGCATCTTTCTGCCGCTGTTCGGCGCGCTTGTAATAATCGCCGCGTTCAACAGGCTGTTTATCGCCCTGGATTTCACCCTGCCCAAGATCATCGCCTCAGCCATGTCCGGCTTTATGATCGCCGCAATCTTTGTGGTCGCCATCATCCTGACCATCCAGCGCTTCTACCGCAACCTGCTCAGCAGCGAGGGGTATCTGATGTTCACGCTGCCGGTCAAGGTCGACAGCCTGATCTGGAGCAAGCTCCTTGTGGCGTCCATCTGGACGGTGGCCTGCCTGGTGGTGGTCTTCCTTGCCGGCCTGATCATGTCGGCCACGCGCTACGACCTGCAGGATATTGCCAATGGCATCCGAGAGTTTTTCAGACTGCTCCGACAGGCCGGGTTCACCGACATCCTGGCGGGGATTGAGGGCATCCTGCTCCTTGTGGGCATGCTGTTCTCCGGCATTCTGATGCTGTATGCCTGCATCGCCCTGAGCCTCTTTGTCAACAAGCACCGGATCGGCTTTGCCTTCCTGATGTTTATCGTCATCAACATTATCGTGCAGATCATCATAGGCGTTGTCGCCTTTTCGGTGGACATGGAAAGCCTGGGTGCGCAGCTTTGCGCCATGTCCGCCTTCGGGCAGGTACAGGCCGTGCTGGGCGGCTTCCTCGCCTATGTCGTCATTACCGGCGGCGTCCTCTATCTCATTACGCGGCTCATGCTCAAATACAAGCTGAATCTCGAATAAAAAAAGCGGCGGGCCATTAGGTCCGCCGCCTTTTTATACTGCCGGAGCTTTGCTTTTTTCCGTGAGCTTTTCCATCAGCGCCGCCACGTCCGTGATGGGCATCGTGCACGTCTTGTTTTCGCAGACGTAGAAATTGGACTTCTTATCCTGGACGAGATACGACCGGGCGAAGGGGACAAAGGCGTTTAACAGCGCTTCGCTGTCTTTTGTCTTAACCAAGAGGGCCACATCCGGCAGATACGCGCCGGAGAAGGCCTCGGTCAGGCGGTTTAAATCCTCCCGGGACCCCACGGCGCAGATCACCTCCCTGGTGGGGTACAGCTCCAGCTGCGCCGCCATCAGGCCGAAGCACCGGCCCGCCGGGTATTCCTTGATGGGCCCGGCCAGAAACGACAGCTGCCGCTCGGCGCGATTTTCCCATTTCTCTTCCGCCGTCAGCCCGGCCAGCCGGACGAGCACATA
>JAJUHI010000006.1 GCA_029267955.1 Sporobacter termitidis
AGCGTCTATGAAGATCCCCGGGATGGTCACAAGCTCCGGGTCCAGTTGGCCCACCGGGACGATCTTCCGGGCCTCGCAAATGACGTAATCGGCCGCCCGCGCCATGATGGCGCCGAAGTTTTTCGTGGCGCCGCGCAGGTAACAGTTGCCGAAGGCGTCGGCCACCGTCGCCTTCACCAGGGCCACGTTGCCGCGCAGCGCCGTTTCCAGCAGATATTCGCGACCGTCAAAAACACGTTTTTCCTTGCCCTCCTCGATCACCGTCCCGACGCCCACCGGCGTGTAAAAGGCCGCGATGCCCGCGCCGCCGCAGCGGATTTTCTCCGCCAGCGTCCCCTGCGGATACAGGGTGACGCTGGCGGGATCGTCTATCAGCATCTGGCCCGTCACAGGATTTGCCCCGATATAGGAGGCGTGCACCTTACTGACGCGGCCCTGCCGCATAACTTTAATCATGGCGCCCTCTTCGGTGCCGGTGTCGTTGGAGACGACGGTCAGGTCCCGGGCCGTGCTTTCCTCCAGCAGGGCCCTGATGAGCGTCTCAGGGCTCCCCGCCATCAAAAAACCGCCGACGAGCAGCGTGTCGCCGTCTTTGATCTTTTTGACGGCTTCCGCGGCGGTTGTAATTTTGTTCACGCGATTCTCTCCTTGCCTTCCGTGTCCGGCGCTGCGGCCTCTTTGACCCCTCCTGCTAAGCCGCCCGTATTTTCGGGAGACGCCGTGCGCGCCGCGGAAACAGTTACTGGTAGTCGTAAAATCCCCTGCCGGTTTTCTTGCCCAGCAGGCCGCCTCTGACCATTTTCTTCAGAAGCGGGCACGGGCGGTATTTGGGGTCGCCCGTCTCCTCATACAGGATGTTCATGATGTGGAGCACCACGTCGTTGCCCACCAGGTCCGCCAGCGCCAGCGGCCCCATGGGGTGGTTGGCGCCCAGCTGCATGGCCTTGTCGATATCGGCGGCGGCGGCGATGCCGTCCTGCAGCACGAAGATGGCTTCGTTGATCATCGGTATGAGGATTTTATTGACGATGAAGCCCGGCCCGTCGTTGACCTGCACCGGCTCTTTTCCGATATCCGCGGAAAGCGCCATAATCGCATTGAAGGTTTCGTCGGAGGTGGCCATCCCCCGGATGACCTCCACAAGCTTCATCACCGGCACGGGGTTGAAAAAGTGCATGCCGATGAATTTGTCTTTCCTGGCCACCGCGCCGGAGAGCTCGGTGATGGATATGGAGGAGGTGTTGGTGGCGAAAATGGTTTCCGGCTTGCAGATGCCGTCCAGCGTTTTAAAGAGGTCCTTTTTGACGCCCGCGTCCTCGATAATCGCCTCGATAACAACGTCGGAATCGGCGGCCATATGAAGGTCCGTCGTGAAGGTGATGTGACTTTGGAGCTTCTGCTTGTCTTCAGCCGACATTTTGCCTTTTTCAACCAAGCGCTGGAGCGCTTTATCCTGCCGGGTCCGGGAGCGCTCGATGATCTCCTCGGTGATGTCGCGGATAACGACATCATAGCCCTTCTGCGCAAATACCTGGCCGATATCGGTACCCATGGTACCGGCGCCGATAATGCTGATTTTTTTCATATGATAATCCTTTCCAAGTAAGTCCCGGCACGGCCGGACTTCCTGCAACGGCTATTTATTAATACTGTGACTTTTAGTGTGACTTTAATAAACAGTTATCCGTGTGACTTGACATAACTATTTATTCTTGAAAGCTGTGACTTTTTCCTTGCGGACAAAGGCCGACATCGCGTCCTTCTGGTCCTCTGTTGAAAAGCAGACGGCAAAGGCCTGGGCCTCATAGGCAAGGCCGGTTACAATATCGCTCTGCAGGCCGCGGTTGATCGCGTCCTTGCTCTGCCGGACGGCAATCTGCGCGTTTCTGGCGATCTTGGCCGCCAACTCCATAACCGTATCCATGAGCTCCTCGTCCGGCACGACTTTGCTGACGAGCCCGATGCGCAGGGCCTCTTCCGCGCCGATGGTCTCGGCCGTAAAGATCAGCTCCTTGGCCTTGGAAGCCCCGACAATCCGCGGCAATCGCTGGGTCCCGCCGAAGCCCGGGGTGATGCCCAGCCCCACTTCCGGCTGGCCGAACTTGGCTTTCGTGCCGGCGATGCGGATGTCGCAGGCCATGCACAGCTCGCAGCCGCCGCCCAGGGCATATCCGTTGACCGCGGCGATAACGGGCTTTGACATGGACTCGATCCTGGCAAACACGCGGTTGCCGTACTCGCCGAAGGCTTTCGCCTCAACGGCGCCAAAGTCCTTCATCTGCGAAATGTCCGCGCCGGCCACAAAGGCTTTGCCCGCGCCGGTGATAACGGCCACATAGACGTCGCCGTCGGCCTCCGCCCGCGATACCGCCTGGTCCAGCTCCTGCAGCACCTCCGTGTTCAGGGCGTTGAGGGCCTCGGGCCTGTTGACGGTTATGAGCGCGATGTGGTTATTCACTTCATACAATACGCCCACTTATCGATCCTCCTTTCTTTTAAAGATGAAAACCGGGCAGCAGACCGGTCTCTGCTGCCCGGCTGACTGCGTTATCTGTTGGGCTGATAGCCGAGTTCGATACCGGCGACAATGCCCATGTGGATGTTGGAGGTGCCTTCCAGCGTTTCAAACTGCTTGGCATCCCGCAGCCATCTGCCGCAGGGGTATTCGTCGGAATAGCCGTAGGAACCGTAAATTTTCATAGCCAGGTTGGCCGCGTGGACCGCCGCGTTGCAGGCAAACAGCTTCGCCATGGAGGTCTCCTGCTGGCTGGGCAGGTTGTTTTCCTTCAGCCAGGCGGCGCGGAAAACCATCAGCTTGGCCGCATCGTCCTCCAGCTTCATCTCGGCGATCTGCTGCTGGATCATCTGGAACTTGCCGATGGGCTGGCCGAACTGGGTGCGCTCGTTGGCGTACTGGACGCTGCCCTCGAGGGCGGCATTGGACAGGGCGGCGGCGCCGATGGCGCAGCCCATACGGGTGTTGTTCAGCTGCCACATGCACAGCTGGAAGCCCTTGTTGAGCTCGCCCAGGAGGTTCTCCTTGGGAATCTTCACGTCCTCAAAGACAAGCTCGGATGTGGGGGCCGGCCACATGCCCACCTTCTTGTGGATCGGAATCCTCTGGATGCCTTCGGTGGTCTCATTGTAGTCGACGAGGAAGCAGGAAATGCCCTTGGCGCCGGCGGAAGGATCCGTCTTGGCGTACACAAGACCCACGTCGCAGGTGTGGCCGCCGGAGATCCACATCTTGGTGCCGTTGAGCAGCCAGTGGTCGCCCATGTCCTTGGCCGTCATTTTCATGCTGGCCACGTCGGAGCCGGAGTTGGCCTCGGTGATGGCGAAGCTGCCGGCGTATTCGCCGCTGCACAGGCGCGGAATATACTTCTGCTTCTGCTCTTCCGTGCCGTGCTTGAGGATCGTCAGCGCCGGGCCCCAGATATTGCCGCTGATGCTCAGACGCCAGGAGGTGTGCACCTTGGCAATCTCGTAAAGGGCGGCGGTGGCCTCCATCCAGCCCAGGCCGTTCCCGCCGTATTCCTCGGGGATGTTGAAGCCCAAAAGGCCCAGCTCGCCCATTTTCGTCAGGATCTCCCGGCGATAGTAATGGTTTTCCTCGTCCTCTTCAACGTGCGGCGCGATTTCTTTAAGGGCAAAGTCCCTCGCCAGTTCCGCAATCATTTTTTGGTCTTCCGTGTAAGCGAAATCCATGGTTTAATTTCCCCCTCAAAATTTAATGATGATCTTTCGATCTGATATGACGTGTGCATGGCGGCCGCCATTTTGGCCCCAGTCGCGTCTTGAAGCCGTGAGCTGCGGGGCTCACGGCTCAAGATAGATTTAAGCGCGTTATCCGATGGTCACAACCACCATACCGGTCTCCAGGACCGTACCCTTGGACACATGGATTTTCTTAACGGTACCGTCGACGGGCGCAACGATCTCGTTCTCCATTTTCATGGCTTCAAAAATCAGGAGGACCTGACCGGCCTTTACCTGCTGACCTTCGGTGACGTTGACGGAAAGCACCGTTCCGGCCAGGGGGGCCGTCACATCGCCGGCGCCGGCTGCTGCGGGCGCGGGCGCGGCTTTGGGCGCCGGAGCGGCTGCCGGAGCCGCCTTGGGCGCGGGCTTCGGCGCGGAAACAGCAGGAGCCGCCTGGACAGATTTTACCTCAACGCTGCCGCCGACCTCTTCCACGCCGACTTCGTAGGTCTTGCCATTGATTGTAACCTTGTAGTTTTTCATGTTATGTCTGTCTCCGTTTCATCGAAAATTCAGTTTCTGCAGCTTCTTATGGTGGGGTTGACAGGCGTACCGGCCATGGGCTCATACGTGCTTCCGTAATTCCGGATCAGCGGATGGGTCTGTTTGCCGCCGTACGCCTTGATGACCGCCGAAATGACGGCGATGATCTCGTCGCTGACGCCGGTTTCCTTTTCAATGCGGCGCTCAAAGAACGCTCTGGCCACCTGCGGGAAGAGAGCGTAGCTTAAAACATCCTCCTCGGACCGGGCCAGATCGCCGATCTCCTCCTTGAGCTTCTCAAATTCGGGCTTGAGCAGGTCGGCGGGCCGGCAGGTGATGACCTCGTCGTCGCCGATGACCTTCTTTTGGATTTCGGGGTCCACGGGGCCGGGCAGCTGGCCGTATTCCCCGCGCATGAGCGCCTTGGATTCCTTTGTCACCATCTTGTACCGCTCGCCGGCGATGACGTTCATAACCGCCTGGGTGCCCACAATCTGGCTGGTGGGCGTCACCAGCGGCGGGTACCCGAATTCCTTGCGGACCCGCGGAATCTCCTCGAGCACGGTGTAATACTTATCCTCGGCCTTTGCCTCTTTCAGCTGGGAGATCAGGTTGGAGAGCATCCCGCCCGGCACCTGATACGTCAGCGTGTTCGTATCAACCTTCAGAACCTTCGGGTCGATGAGGCCCTCGGCGGACATCTTGTCGGCAACGCTCCTGAAGTGGGCCGCCGCCTGGCTGAGCAGCTGCAGGTCAAGCCCCGTATCCCGTTCGTGGTCCTTCAGGGTGGCGACCAGCGGCTCGGTGGCCGGCTGGGCCGTGCCGTTGCCCAGCGGCGACAGCGCCGTGTCCACAATGTCCACGCCCGCCAGCGCGGCCATGAGATAGACCATGTCGCCCGTGCCGGTGGTGTTGTGGGTGTGGAGATGAATCGGAACCTTGATGCGCTTTTTCAGCTTTTCGATGAGGCTGTACGCGGCCATGGGCAGCAGGAGGTTTGCCATGTCCTTGATGCAGATGACATCCGCGCCCATATCCTCAAGCCTTAAGGCCAGGTCGATAAAATACTGCTCGTCGTGGATGGGGCTGATGGTGTAGCTCATGGCCGGCTCGCACAGACCGCCGTACTCCTTGACGCTTTTCATGGCCTGCTGCAGGTTGCGCGTATCGTTCAGCGCGTCGAAAATCCGGACGACGTCGATGCCGTTTTCGATGGACTTCTTGACGAACTTATCCAGCACGTCGTCGGGATAGTTCCGGTAGCCCAGGATGTTCTGGCCGCGGAGCAGCATCTGCAGCTTCGTGTTGGGCAGCGCCTTGCGCAGCGTCCGCAGCCGCTCCCACGGGTCCTCGTCCAAAAACCGCATACAGGAGTCAAAGGTGGCGCCGCCCCAGCATTCCAGCGACCAATAGCCGATTTTGTCCAGAATCTCGCAGGCGGGGAGCATATCCTCCGTCCTCATGCGGGTGGCGGCCTGAGACTGGTGGGCGTCCCTCAGAATCGTGTCGGTTATCAAAAGCGGCTTTTTAGGGAGCTTTGTAACCTGTGTACCGCTTGACATTATATCACCTCACAGTGTTCAAATTTAGGCATGCAGCGCGTCCCAGTCGCGGATAACGCGCGGTGTGAGCATCTGGTGGAAGGCGCACAGGGACTTCGGATTCTGATAGGCGGCGCCCACAAAAGCGCAGATATAGTTGCGCAGCTCGGCGAGCCGGACGATCTCGTCCACAAAGCCGACCTTGGCGCAGTAGCCGGGACGGGAATTGTCATAGTAGCTCTTGATGAGATCGTTCATCTTGTCGATGATGGGCTGGATGTCCTTGCCGGCGTCCTGATCCTTGACCAGGCGGCGGGCATACATGGCGGCGGCCGCCGTCTCGCCGTGCATGACGTAGATTTCGGTGGCGGCGGTGCCCAGGCTCAGCACGTTGGTGTTGTTGCCCTGCGGGCCGCCCATGACATAGTGGGCCGCGGCGGTACCCTTCCGGAGGGTGATCTCCATCTGGGGGATTTTCGCGTTTTCGATGCTGAAGATGAGGGACTGGCCCAGGCCCAGAAGCTCGGCTTTTTCGGCGGGGTCGCCCACGTCGATGCCGGTGGTGTCCTGAATCCAGACAACCGGGATGCGGTCTCTGGCGCACAGGGTGATAAACTCGTTCATTTTAATCAGGCCCTGGCGGTACAGCTTGCCGCCGACGCCGACGCTCCCCTCCCGGTATTCCGGATAGTTGGGGAACATGCCCTGATTGTTGGTGATAACGCCGCACAGCAGGCCGTTGACCTTGGCAAGGCCAGCGATGATTTCGGGGCCGTAGCCCTTCTTGAATTCCATAAACTCGCTGCCGTCAAACAGGCAGGCGAGCACCTTGCGCACATCGTACGCCCGGCGCTGGTTGAAGGGCACATGGGTGTAAAGGTCTTCGGCGGGATACAGCGGTTCCTTCGGGTCATCCACGCGGAAGAAATTCTCGTTATAGGCGGGAATAGCATCCATGTACTTCCTGATGGCCTCCAGCACGCCCTCCTCCGCCGCGTAAACCTCGCGGAAGAAGCCGGTTTCGCCAAAGTGGATTGCGACCGATCCGGGGGGGTCCTCCTCCTTGGCGCCTCTGGTGGCGTCGATGAGCGCCTGGGCGGTCTCCTTATCCACATAGCCCTTCGGGTTCATGCCGCCCACGATGCCGGCGCCGCCGACGGCCATGTTGGCCTTCTCATGGGCAAGCAGGATGGTGGGGCTGATGGCGTGATAGCCGCCGCCGGCGGGGTTGGTGCCGTAGATGCCGACGATGACCGGAATACCCAGCTGCATCAGCTCGGAATGGCGGAAAAACGGCGTGCCGCCCGTCACGCGGCCGGCATAAACCTTTTCCTGTTCGTCCAGCTTGACGCCGCTGCAGTTGAGCACGTAAACCAGCGGAATGTTCAGCTGCTTTGCCATGTCGGTTGCGCGGGTCAGCTTCAGGGCCTGACCGGCCACCCACGCGCCGGCAAGCTTTTTATTGTCGGAGGCGATGATGACGGCCCACTTGTCGCGAATCTTGCCCAGGCCCGTGATAACGCCGGTGCTGCCGTCCTCATTGTCCGCCGGATTGTAGAGGCTGTTCAGCGGAAACCAGGACCCCTTATCCACCAGGAGCTCGAGCCGCTGCATCGCCGTCATCTGACCGGCCTTGTTCAGCGATTCGTCGGAACGGCCCGAGGCCAGAATATCGGCCGCTTCCTTTTGGAGCTCGTCCTCGATCTTTTTCAGTTCCGCCTCGTTCTCGGCGTTAGGTGCTTCCAGAGGCCCACCGATGGTGTCCATGGTCTGGAAATAGCTTGGCATTGAGTAACCGAAAGTACTCATGCTGTTCCCTCCTTCATTACTTTAAGTATTGGTAATAACTGACGCTTTTGAATCCCGGCGGCTTCCGGAGGCCCGCCGCTCCTGCAATACATGGTTGCCATATTCAGGCCGTTCAATGCACCGGGCTTATGTTTGTAGGGAATGGCATGATAAATGCAAGGCGGTTTAGCTGATATGCACAAATACTGCCTGCCTTGCCGCCTGCTTCCACTCCCCTGATTGCAAATCCTTATTATAACACGTTGAAATCGGCTCCCGACAACAATAATTAAATATTTAACGAACTTTTTCGAAATGATTTTTTTCGTTTATTTAGACAACGTCAGCCCCCGCGGCGCGCCGCGCAAAACGCTCCCCGGGGCCGCGCTCCGGGGCGGGATATGCATAAAATAAGGCTTCCCGGTAAAAATTATAAACACCAGTATGTATTTTGTATATTAGAAAAATACTTAAATACGTACATATAATTAATAATTCTGGGCCTGCGGCCGCCGCGCCGCGGGCCTTTATTTGAGTAACGGCTACAGAATTAACATAAAAGTTCGATGAATAAAGATGAATAAATAATAACGGTTAACGCCGGCGGCGCGCCGCACGCGCCATCCCGCCGCGACGCCCGTATGAAAATTATCCCTTTTCATACGGTATGCCAGACACTATAATATAAATTGTTATGTTTTTCTGTCAAACGGTCTCTCAACACGTTATCCGTATCCGGGGGGTAGAGTATGTCTCATGAGACGATAAAGAAAATAACCGACGCCGAGGAACAGGCCCGCCGGGCAAAGCTCGACGCGCAGGCGGCCGCCAAAAGCCTTGTGGCCGAGGCCGAACGGGCGGGCCAGGCCGCCGTCGACGGGGCAACGGTCGAGGCGGAGGCGGCCGTCAAAAAGCTTCTCAAGGAAGCGGAGGAAAAAGCGGCCCGGAACGCCGAACAGCTGCGGGAAAAAACCGCCGCGGAGGAAGCGGAATTGCGCCGGCGCGCCGGCGACCGTCTGGATGCGGCCGTTTCGCTGATCGTTGAAAGGATCGTGAAAAGCTGATGAGCATCGTCAGGATGAAAAAAATCAGCCTCATCGCCGTCCGCTCCCAGAAAGACGCGCTGCTGCGGGACCTCCAGAGCCTGGGCTGCGTGGAGTTTTCCGAGCCGGAGCCGGTGGCGGAAGACGCGGAGTTGCACGACCTGATCGCCAGGGAAACTAGCGAGCTTGAAAAGTACCGGTCGGACCAGGCCGGCCTTATAAGGGGCCTTATGCTGTTGGACCGCTACGCGCCGGAGAAAAGCGGCCTGTTCGAGCCGCGGCAGGAAATCACGGAAAGCGCCCTCCTGGACGAATCCGGGGCGGCCGGCGCGCTGGCGCTCGCCGAAAGGCTGGAGCACCTGGACGGCCAGCTCAAGCGGCTGTCGGTGCTGGAGACGCAGCATAAAAGTCTCCTGGAATCCCTGGAGCCCTGGAAAGAGCTGACCATCCCGTTAGACTGCAACGGGACGGAAAAAACCGCCGTTGTGCTGGGCACGCTCCCGGCAGGGGCCGACCCGGAGGCGGTGGGCGGCATTTTGACGGCGGCGGCGCCGGAGGCGGCGCTGCTGGCGGTTTCCTCCTCCAAGGAGCTGCACTATCTCGTGCTGATCTGCCTGAAGGAAAAGCTGCCGGAAGCGCTGGACGCGCTCCGCGCCTGCGGCTTTGCCCCTTCCCCCTTAAAAGACCTTGTGGGCACGGCAGAAGCCAATATGGAACATACCCGTCAGCGCCTGCAGGAAATGGCGGATGAAAAACAGGAGCTTTACCGGCAGATCGAAGCCGAGGCGCCGCGGAAAAATGAGCTGAAGCGGTGCATCGACCTGTTGGCCGCCAAAATCGCCAGGGCGGAGGCCGCCGAACGGCTTTTGGGCACGGAGCGGGCCGTCCTGCTGTCCGGCTGGGTGCCGGCCCCCGAGGAGCCGAAGCTTCTGGAGGTCCTCTCAAAATACGACTGCGCCTGGTCAACCGCCGACCCGGCGCCGGAGGAATATGAAAACGTCCCCGTCAAGCTGAAAAACAACGCCCTGACGGCGCCGCTGACGATGGTGACGGAGATGTACAGCCTCCCCAGCTACGACGGGGTTGACCCGAACCCGCTGATGATGCCGTTTTTCGTGCTGTTTTACGGCTTTATGATGGCCGACGCGGGATACGGCCTGATCATGATACTCGCCGCGCTTCTCGTCAAGCGCAAAAAGCCCCGGGGCGGCGCGAAGAACTTTTTCGACCTGCTTTTGATGTGCGGCATCTCCACGCTCCTCTTCGGCATCGTAACGGGCGGCTTTTTCGGCGACGCCTTAAAGCAGATTTTCGGCCTTTTCGGCAAAACGTTCACGCTCCCCTACACGCCGCTGTTTGACCCGCTCAACGACACCCAGCTGGTGCTGGTGGGCGCCCTGGCTTTAGGCGGCTTCCAGGTGCTTGTGGGCATGGCCGTCAGCTTTATCAAGCAGACGGCGGACGGCCACTTTTTGGACGCCTTGTTTGACGTGGGCTCCTGGTGGCTTCTCTTCGCCGGCATCGCCCTGGGCGCGCTGGGCGTGACCTGGTGGGTGGCCGTTGCCGGCGTTGCGGCGCTGGTGCTGACCCAGGGCCGCTCAAAGCCGACGATTATCGGAAAGCTTGCCAGCGGTATCGGGAGCTTATATAACATCACCGGCTATTTCGGAGACATCCTCTCCTACTCGCGCCTGATGGCGCTGATGCTGGCCGGCGGCGTCATCGCACAGGTCTTCAACACCCTGGCCGCCCTGACCGGCAACATCGTCACCTTTTTCCTGATATTCCTCGTCGGGCACGCGCTCAATCTGGGCCTCAACCTGCTGGGGTGCTACGTACACGACCTGCGCCTGCAGTGTCTCGAGTTCTTCGGAAAATTCTACAAGGACGGCGGGCGGCCGTTTTCTCCGCTCAAATTCAACACGAAATACACCACCATCACCAAGTAACACAACTAAGGAGGAAACAACATGCAAGGATTTTTGGAAAACTTTGGCGGTATGTCATTGGGTATTCTGGGGGCGGGGCTGGCCGTCGTCCTGGCGGGCATCGGCAGCGCGAAGGGCACCGGCATGGCCGGCGAGGCCGGCGCCGGCCTTCTCTGCGAAGACCCCAGCAAATTCGGTAAGGTCATGATTTTGCAGGTTATCCCCGGCACCCAGGGCATCTACGGGTTCGTCGTCGGCTTCCTGGCGCTCATGTTCATGGGCGTGCTGGACGGCACGGCGGTGGGCATGTCCATTACCGAAGGCTTCCGCTATTTTGTCGCTTGTATGCCCATCGCTCTCGGCGGCTGGATCTCCGCCATCGCCCAGGGCCGCGTGGCCGTGGCCGCCATCAACATCCTTGCGAAAAAGCCCGACGACTGGGCCAAGGGCATGATCCTGTGCATCACCGTTGAGTTTTACGCGATTCTGTCGCTTCTTGTTTCGGTGTTTATCCTGCTGTATATCTGACATAATGCGGCTGTCCCCGAACCAATCAGCCATATGAGGTATGTAACATATGAACGGTATCGAAAAAATCATCGCGCATATCGAGGCCGAGGCGGCGGCGGAGTGCCGGGCCATCGCGGAGGAAGCGTCACGGAAAAGTGAGGAAATCCGGGCCCGCTACGAAAAATCGGCCGCGGACGCCCGCGACAACATCGTCGCCAAAGGCCAGAAGGACGCGGAAACCTATGTGGACAGGATGTCTCATGTGGCGGCTCTGGAAGCAAAAAAGCAGCTGCTCGCCGTCAAGCAGGAGCTGGTTTCACTGGCCTTTGACCGCGCCGCGGCGGCAATCCGCGATCTGCCCGAGGCCGACTATGCGGCGTTCCTGGTGTATCTGGCCGCCGGGGCGTCCCAGACCGGCACGGAACGCATCGTCTTAAACGAACAGGACAGGGCGGCCTACGGCGACGCTGTCTGCGCCGGCGCCAACAGCCGCCTGTCCGAACAGGGCCGGCCCGCGGGGCTGACGCTTTCGGACAAGACCCGCGCCATCCGGGGTGGACTGATTCTGGAGTGGGGCGATATCGAGGTCAACTGCAGTATCGACACGCTCATCGCGCAGCACAAAAACCGGCTGGCGTCAAAGGTGGCTGCCGTTTTGTTTGAGTCCTGATTTTAAATCGCGTCGCCGGGGAGGGGAGATACCTTGCCAAAAAACACGACCAGGGACACGGATTTC
Source organism: Sporobacter termitidis (assembly GCA_029267955.1). GTDB lineage: Bacteria > Bacillota > Clostridia > Oscillospirales > Oscillospiraceae > Sporobacter > Sporobacter termitidis_A. The sequence continues at coordinate 11,792 of JAJUHI010000006.1, forward strand.
CTGTTTTTGACCGCCATGCTCCGGGCCCGGGAGTCCAGGATGCTGACGGCGGAGAAGCTGGACCGCCTTGCCCAGCTGCCCGATTTTAACGAAGCCGCCAAGGCGGTGTCGGAGCTGGGATATCCCGATATGACCGGCATGTCTCTGTCCGGTCTGGACAAGGCGCTGGGGGACTACAGGGCCGGGCTCTTCCGCGAGCTGGAGGGCCACGGCGCGGCTGTCCCGCTTCTGGATATGTTCCGGCTGAAATATGACTACCACAATATCAAGGTTCTCGTGAAAGCCGCCGGCGCCAACACCTCCGGCGACCATCTGCTGTCGGCCTCGGGCCGTGTCCCGCCGAAGGTTTTATCGGAAGCCTTCATTACCGGCGAGTACCGGGACCTGCCCCCGGCCATGGCGTCCGCCATGACCGGCGCCTTCGGCATTCTGTCCCGGACCTTTGACCCGCAGCTCGGCGATCTGGAGATCGACCGGCATTATTTTGACGAGCTTTCCGGGCTGGCCGCGAAAATCGGACACCCCTTCGTCACCGGCTACGTCCGCCTGCTGATCGACAGCGCCAACCTGCGCACCGTGGTCCGCTCGCTGCGGACAAAAATCGGCGGCGACACGTTAAAGGCCGCCCTGATCGGCGGCGGCTCGGTGAACCCGGAGCAGCTGCTCACGGTCTCCCCCGACGGCGAGGAGCTCGGCGACCTTTTCTCGGCCGGTCTGCTCGCCGAGGCGGCGCGGCTGGGCCGGAGCGCCGTGGCCGGCGGGGCCCTGACCGCCTTTGAGCGGGCCTGCGACGACGCCGTCACCGCGTATCTGACCCAGGCGAAGATGCACAGCTTCGGCGTGCCGCCGGTCGTGGCCCATATCGCGGCGGCGGAAGGCGAAATCACAGCAATTCGGATGATCCTGACGGGCAAGCTCTCCGGCATTGAACCGGCGGTCATCCGGGAAAGGCTACGGAGCAGCTATGTATAAAATTGCGGTTATCGGCAGCCCCGATACGGTGATCGGCTTCAAGGCGCTGGGTCTGGAGACCTACCCCGCCGCCGACTGCGAGGAGACCCGGAGTGCTTTTCGCCATATCGAGGCATCGAGCGACGACTACGCCGTCGTCTATGTGGAGGAGTGGGCTGCCGCGTATCTTTCGGCTGAAATTGACCGGTACAAAAACAGCGTCAGGCCGGCGATCATCACAATCCCCGGCCGGGAAGGCGCCACGGGCGCGGGCCTTGCGGCCCTCCACGAGGCCGTCCGGCGCGCTGTCGGCGCGGACATTCTTTAAAGGTGTACAAATAATTGCGCCGCCGCCTGCTGTCAACGGATCAGCCGCGGCGAAATGGAGGTTAATATGAGCGGTAAAATCGTGAAGGTATCCGGACCGCTTGTCGTTGCCGAGGGTCTTGCCGACGCCAACATGGCCGACGTCGTCCGCGTCGGCAAGGAGCGTCTGATCGGCGAAATACTCACAATGACCGGTGATACGGCATCCATACAGGTCTACGAGGAGACCAGCGGCCTGGGCCCCGGCGCCGAGGTCGTCACCACCGGCTCGCCTTTGTCCGTCGAGCTGGGGCCGGGGCTTCTGGAGAATATCTATGACGGCATTCAGCGCCCCCTGACGGAGGTCCGGGAGCGGTACGGCTCCACCATCGCCCGGGGCATCGATATCCCGGCCCTGAACCGGACAAAGAAGTGGGACTTTGTGCCCGCCGTGGCCGCGGGCGACAAGGTGACGGGCGGCGCCATCATCGGCACCGTGGACGAGACCTCCGCCGTCCAGCATAAAATCATGGTGCCCCCCGGAGTAAGCGGCGTCGTCCAATCCATCGAGGCCGGTTCGTTTACCGTGGAAGAGCCCGTCTGCACCGTCAAAACAGACGACGGCAGCGTCAAGGCGCTGACCATGATGCAGAAGTGGCCCGTCCGGGTAAGCCGCCCCTATCTGCGCAAGAGCGTGCCCACAACGCCCCTGTGCTCCGGGCAGCGCGTTATCGACACGTTCTTCCCCATCGCCAAGGGCGGCACGGCCGCCGTGCCCGGCCCCTTCGGCAGCGGCAAGACGGTGGTCCAGCACCAGCTGGCCAAGTGGTCGGACGTGGATATTGTGGTTTACATCGGCTGCGGCGAGCGCGGCAACGAAATGACGGACGTTTTAATGGAGTTTCCCGAGCTGAGCGACCCGCGCACCGGCGAGCCGTTGATGAAGCGCACCGTGCTCATCGCCAACACCTCGGATATGCCGGTGGCCGCCCGGGAAGCGTCCATTTATACCGGCATCACCATTGCCGAATATTTCCGGGACATGGGCTATGACGTGGCCGTCATCGCCGATTCCACCTCCCGCTGGGCCGAGGCCCTGCGCGAGATGTCCGGCCGCCTGGAGGAAATGCCCGGCGAGGAAGGGTACCCGGCCTATCTGGCCTCCCGGCTGGCGCAGTTTTACGAGCGCGCGGGCGTTGTGGAATGCATCGGCGGCGACGGACGAACCGGCAGCCTGACGGCCATCGGCGCCGTGTCGCCGCCCGGCGGCGACACCTCGGAGCCCGTTTCCCAGGCCACTATGCGCATCGTCAAGGTGTTCTGGGGCCTGGACGCCTCCCTGGCCTACGCCCGCCACTTTCCCGCCATCAACTGGCTGACCAGCTACTCGCTGTACCTTGACACCCTCAAGCCTTGGTATGACGAAGTCTTCGGCCGGGATTTCCTGCAGAACCGCGAGCGGGCCATGGCCCTGTTGCAGGAGGAGGCGGAGCTTCAGGAGATTGTCAAGCTGGTGGGCCAGGACGCATTGTCCGCCCCCGACCGCCTGACCCTGGAGACTGCCAAAATGATCCGGGAGGACTTTTTGCAGCAGAACGCCTTTGTGGATTTGGACTGCTATTCCTCCTACGGCAAGCAGAGCGGTCTGCTCTCTTTGATCCTCACCTACAACAAGCTGTGCAGACAGGCCCTTGAAAAGGACGAGACCATCGTTGACGCGCTGTTTTCCATCGAGGCCCGGGAGCGTATCGGCCGCGCCAAAATGGTGCCCGCCGAGGAATACCAGGCCGTCTACGCGGAGATCGCCGAGGAGATGGCCCAGCAGATCGCAGAAATTATTGAAGGAGGCGGCGGCAAGTGATCAAGGAATACCGTACCATTAAAGAAATCGTCAGCCCGCTGATGCTCGTCCGCGATGTTGAGGGCGTCACCTACGACGAGCTGGCCGAGATCGAGCTGCCCAACGGGGAGATCCGCCGCTGCAAGGTGCTGGAGGTCAACGGCGACACGGCCGTCGTCCAGCTGTTTGAAAGCGCCGCCGGCATCAACCTGGCCCAGTCCAAGGTCCGTTTTCTGGGCCATCCTCTGGAGCTGGGCGTCTCCGCCGACATGCTCGGCCGCGTCTTTAACGGCATGGGCCAGCCCATCGACGGCGGCCCGGAGATTCTGGCCGACGCCTATATGAACATCAACGGCCTGCCCATGAACCCGGCCGCCCGGGACTACCCCAACGAGTTTATTCAGACGGGCATTTCCACCATCGACGGGCTCAACACCCTCGTCCGGGGCCAGAAGCTGCCCATCTTTTCCGGCTCGGGCCTGCCCCACGCCCGGCTGGCCGCCCAGATTGCCCGCCAGGCCAAGGTGCTGGGCGATCAGAGCGCCAACTTCGCCGTGGTGTTCGCCGCCATCGGCATCACCTTTGAGGAGTCGGAGTATTTCGTCCAGGAGTTTAAGCGGACCGGCGCCATCGACAGGACCGTCCTGTTTACGAATCTGGCCGACAACCCGGCCGTTGAGCGTATCGCCACACCGCGCATGGCGCTGACGGCGGCGGAGTACCTGGCCTTTGAGAAGGACATGCACGTGCTGGTCATCCTGACCGACATCACCAACTACGCCGAAGCCCTGCGGGAGGTGTCGGCCGCCCGCAAGGAGGTCCCGGGCCGCCGGGGCTATCCGGGGTACCTGTATACGGACCTTGCCACCATGTACGAGCGGGCCGGGCGGCGCATCAGCAAGCGGGGCTCCATCACCATGATCCCCATCCTCACCATGCCCGAGGACGACAAGACCCACCCCATCCCCGACCTGACCGGCTACATCACGGAGGGTCAGATCATCCTGTCCAGAGACCTGTACCGCCGGGGCATCAACCCGCCGGTGGACGTGCTGCCCTCCCTGTCGCGTTTGAAGGACAAGGGCATCGGCGAGGGCAAAACCCGGGAGGACCACGCCGACACCATGAACCAGCTCTTTGCCGCCTATTCCGCCGGCAAGGACGCCAAGGAGCTCATGACCATTCTCGGCGAGAGCGCCCTGACGCCCACCGACCTGCTGTACGCCAAATTCGCCACGGAATTTGAGCAGCGCTACGTGAGCCAGAGCTTTGAGGAGAACCGCTCCATCGAGGAAACGTTAAATCTTGGCTGGGAGCTGCTGTCCATCCTGCCGAAGTCGGAGCTCAAGCGTATCCGCCCGGCGTATATCGATAAATACCTGCCCGCCAAGAAGTCGTAGTCTTTGCCGGTGCGGTGCCATAGAACAGGAGTGACGTTATGGCTGTAAAAACGATAACGCCGACACGCATGGAGCTGACGCGGCTGAAAGCGCGGCTGAAGACCGCCACCCGCGGCCACAAGCTCCTAAAAGACAAGCGCGACGAGCTGATGCGCCAGTTTTTGGAGATTGTCCGCCGCAACAAGGAGCTGCGCACCCGGGTGGACGAGGGCCTCGCCGCGGCAAATCGCGCCCTGACGGTGGCCTCCTCCGTCATGTCCCCGGAGATGCTGGAGCAGGCGCTGTTATACCCAAAGCAGCGTGTGGAGCTGGACATGACGTATCAAAACGTCATGTCGGTGCATGTCCCGGTCTACCATTACAGCGTTCAAAATACCGGGGCCTCCAACATCTACCCCTACGCCTTCGCCCAGACCTCCGGCGAGCTGGACAACGCGCTGGAGGCGCTGTCCAAGGTCTTTGCCGACATGATCGAGCTGGCGCAGGTGGAGAAAACGATGCAGCTTCTGGCCGACGAGATTGAAAAGACCCGCCGCCGGGTCAACGCCCTGGAGTATGTCCTCATCCCCGAGATGCAGACGAACATCCGGTACATCTCCATGAAGCTGGAGGAAAACGACCGCTCCACCAAGGTCCGCCTCATGAAAATCAAGGACATGATCCTGGAGGAAAAGTATCATAACACATAAGTCTAAAACCCAAAGGGCGCCGCGTTGCCAGCGACGCCCTTTTATTTTAAATACTCATTATAGGAGGGATACCATGCTCAGCGTCACCGATAAGATGTCTCTCACCCTAAAGCTGGCCGAGGAGGCTATGAACAACGGCGAATGCCCCATTGCCGCCATCGTTTTTCTCGATGATGAGATTGTCGCGCAAAGCTATACGAAGGAATTTTCCGAAAAACGGCTCCTCGTCCACGCGGAGCTGAACGCGCTGCTGGAGGCCGACCTGAAGCGGTACCCCTACGCCGACCGGACGCGGATGGAGCTTTTTACAAATCTGGAGCCCTGCCTGATGTGCATGGGGGCGGCCATGTCCTCCTTTGTAGGCGCGATTTACTATGCCCTGGAGTCACCCAGCGACGGGGCCGTTGCCGTCACACGGCAATGGAACCCGCAGAGCGCGGATTTCGCCGCCTATAGGGTGCCGGTGATTCAGGGCGGCATCCTCCGAAGGGAAAGCAAGGCGCTTTTCAAACGCTTTGCCGAGCAGTGCCCGCCCGGCGGCCTGAAAGCCTTCGCGGAAGGGCTGGCCGCCCTGTAGCGGGCGCCGGTTTGCAATGTGTGGTATTATCAGGAAAAAGGGGGGTGGCTGAATGCCCACTTATAAAAAACCTGTCCTGGCAGCGCTCGTTATCTTGATGACCATAACGGCAGCCGCTTGCGTCGGCCTACGTAAGCCGGCCGTTTCGGATTCCGCGGCGCCCGGCGCGCCGGATACCGCTGCCGGCGAAAGCGGCAGCCCCGCCGCGGCGTCGACGGCACCGCCCGAGACCGGCCTGCTGGAGCTGAACACGGTCGGCCCCTATCGACCCAGCGCGGAGGAGACCATGATGATCAATCTGCTTTATTCCGAAAACAGCGTTGAGCTGTTTAGTTTCCGGGTCTCGGACGAGTACAAATCTGTCCAGGTCTGGTACGAGGAATACAGGAACGGCGTCTTACAGAGAAGAGGTGCGCGGGCTTCTTTCGACATACAGGCATTAGATGAAGCCAGCGGTAAAATCGCCGTTATTTTTGAGCCCGCCCTCATCAAAATAAGCGTACAGGCGTCGATGAGCGGCGGAGCCGTGACAGAGTACCCCGACGCATCGCAGGACCCCATTGGCGCCGGCGAATACACAACGAAGAAAAGCGGTATGAAGAAGGCCGTTGAAATCGAGGATCAAAAGGAGATACCGCTTTTGGCAATCGCGCACAACGGCGAGGACAAGATACTGCACCCGCCGGAGCGGCTCTTTGACAGCCCGGAAAACATCAACAGGCATGACGTTCTGTACATTTTCTATTGCAGCTTTTCAAAACAGGCATGATAAAAGCCGCCCGCGTCCGAGTAGGACACGGGCGGCTTTATTCATTTCGCTCTCTGGGGTCAGTCCAGCGCCGCGTACAGCACGTTGACGCTGTATTACCGGTACCATTTTTCCTGGGCGGTGAAGAGACGGGCGTACTCCCCGCCGCGGCGGATGAGCTCCCCGTGACTACCCACTTCGACAATTTCGCCGTCCTTCATCACCACGATCTTGTCTACAAGACGGCACAGCCCCACCCGATGCGAGATGATCACCGCTGTTTTGTCTTTTGCCAGCTCGATGAATTTGGAGAGAATCTCCGTTTCCACCAGGGGGTCGAGGGCGCTGGTGGGTTCGTCCAGCACAATCAGCTGGCTGTCTCTAAACAGGCCCCGGGCGATGGCGATCTTCTGCCACTGTCCGCCGGAGATCTCGTCGCCGCCGAAGGACGTGCCTAGCTCGGTATCCAGGGCGACGGCGGCAGGCAGCGTCTCCAGGCCGGCGCTTTCCAGCGCATTTATAATCGCGTCATCCTCGTAAAGCCGCTGAACGTCCGATATGGCAATGTTCTCCCGCAGGGGCAGATTGTACCGGACAAAGCTCTGGGCCACCGCCGATACCGTTTTGTGAAACTGCGTTTTGTCCAGTCCGTTTACGTCCGCGCCGTCGTACAATATGGCGCCCTCCGACGGCGGGTACAGCCCCAACAGCAGCTTCGTCAGCGTCGTTTTGCCGCTGCCGTTTTCGCCCAGGACGGCGATTTTCTCGCCTTTGTAAATCTCAAGGCTCACGTTTTTAAGGGCGTAGGCCTCGGTATTGGGGTACCTGAAGCTGATGTTTTTAATCTCGATTTTCTCCCGCAGTCCGGTATAGGGCGCATCGCCGTTAGTCTCCTCCGGCAGGTCGATGAACGTAAAGTAGTCGTTGGCAAAGGCCAGGTCCTTCGGCAGCTCGCCGCCCAGCTCAAGGATGTTCCGCGTGGCCGACTGGAGCGTCATAAAGGCCGCGATGCAGGCGCCGAAGACGCCGACGCTGACCGTCCCCCGGACGGCCAGGGCCAGCGACATGGCGATGCAGGCGCCGTAGCCGATCAGCCGGATGGCGTCACAGATCAGGATGGATACGGCGTCCTTCCGGTTTTGCGCCCAGAGCTCCTCCTGCACCTCGTCCCGGCAGGCCGTCCACTGCTTGAATATGTAGTCATCCGCACCCATGGTGCGCAGCTCCTTCACCGTCCGTTTGTCCGTAAACAGGTTCCAGAGGTAAGAAAGCCGCCGCGTCTTTTTCGCCTGCTTGCGCTTGATATAGTAAAACTCCCTGCCGCGGATAAGGCGGGCGATGAGATACGGCAGGACGCTGATCACGCACAGGGGCAAAAACCACAGGCTGTACCGGGCCAGCACGGCCGAGACCGAGACGAGATTGGTGACGCACAGGATCACGATGCTGAAGCTGCAGCTGATCACGCGCCCCATGGTGCCGCCGTACAGGCACTCCTCGGCGCGCTGGTGCATATTTTTAATCTCGGCGTTTTCAAAGTCTATGTAGGGAAGGTGGGCCAGCTTCGCGGCAAGTATGTACCGGTAGTTGACCTGGTTTTTATCCATGCCGATGTCCGCGATGATGCCCGCGGCAAACCCCCAGAACCTGTAGAGCACGTAGGCGATCAGGTAGACAAGGCCGCAGGCGAGCACCTGTTGCATGTCGCCGGCGCCCTGGGTGAGATTAAACGCCTCGTCAAACAGCGCCGCCAGCACCACCGTTGTAAACGCCGGGAACAGCCCGGAAAGAACGTTGCTCACAACGTAGACGGCGGCAGTCAAGGGGATGACCTTGAAAAAGTTGACGAAGATTCTACCGTAGATGCACAGCGGTCTGTAGCCGGTCTTCTCCCCGGCCTTGGCCTTGTTCATCCCCATCCCCCTCTCCTTCCGTATACCAGGCGCTCTGGGCCGTGAACATTCTGCTGTACAGCCCCTCCTGCGCCATCAGGACCTCGTGGGTCCCGGTCTGGACCACCCGCCCCTCGTCCAGGACGATGATCTTGTCGGCCAGCTTGGCGCTGGCCAGCCGGTGGGATATCATCACACAGCCGCGGCTCTGCAGCACCGACTGAAAGGTCTCATACATGCGGCTCTCCGCCAGCGGGTCCAAAGCCGCGGTGGGCTCGTCTAGAATGATGAACGCGCTGTCGGACAGGAGCGACCGGGATACGGCAATCCGCTGCCACTGCCCGCCGGAAAGGTCGATCCCGTCCTCCTCCAGCTTCCCCAAATTGGCCGACAGGGGGATATCCTCCGTCCACAGGCCGCGGGCCAGGGCGCTTTTTAGCGCCGCGTCGTCATGGAGCTTATCGATGCTGCCCAGCGCCACGTTCTCCCGGAGCGTCAGCTCGTAGCTGCAAAAGTCCTGGAACACCACGCTGAACACGCTGCGCAGCTGCGATGATGACAGCTTGCCGATGGGGACGCCGCCGATATAGATATCGCCGCTGTCGGGGTGGTACAACCCGCACAGGAGCTTGACGATGGTGGATTTGCCCGCGCCGTTTTCGCCCACCAGCGCCACCCGCTCGCCGGGATTTATTTCAAAGCTGACGCCCTTTAAAACGGGCCTGTCGGAATTGGGATATTTAAAGCAGACGTTGTCAAAAACAATGCGGGGGTTTTGAACCGGCGCCATGTCGTCGCCCTTCGGCACCTCCGGCAGATTCATGAAAATATGAAAGTGCCGCATGATCAGGCAGTCCTCGGACACCTGCGAAAAGGAATCGCTCATGGATGACGAGAGGGAGAGCACCGTGCCCATGGAGGTGATCACCGCGATAAACGTGCCGATATCCACCATGCCTCCCGACAGGCGGTGGATCATCGACAGAATCATGTACACCGCCCAGCCGGCCAGCGCCAGCACGCGGAAAACGCCGTATTTGCTGGCCCCGATCCGGGCGCGCAGGTAATCCCTGCGGAAATTGTCCGCAATGGTCTTCCATTTGGTCAGAATAAAGCGGGAGGCGCCGAACACCTTCAGCTCAAATTCCGCGTTTTTATCCGCCAGCAGCGCCGACAGATAGGTCCGGCGGCGCCAGTTGGGCATCTCGGTGTTCCACAGCTTCTGTATCACTTCCATGTTCTTGAAATCAAACCATAGCATCGGCGCCAGGAGGACGAAGTATATGACGGAAAACCATACCGATATCTGCGTGAAAACCAGCGCCGTGCCCGCCAGGGAAATGAGCATGGACAGCGCGTTGACCGTATGGGAAAACAGATAGTAAATGCGCATGTGGGGCTCCGACCCCATGCGTTCCACGGAGTTGAGCACCTCCTTGTTCTCAAAGCAGGCGTAATCAAGGTTCTTAAATTTCTCCAGCACCACCGCCGTAAAATTGCGGTTGAGCGCCCGCTGCATATAGATGCCCATGATGCCGTGGAACAGGCCGGAGCCGGCGGAAACCAGCATGACGGCGACCAGAAGCGCGCCCCAGACCAGGACCCCCGACAGGGGCGCGGTATGGCCGATATACGCGCCGATGGCGTTGACAAGGTTTTTTGTAAAATAGATGCCCAGCGGCGGCTCAACCGACAGCGCCAGCTGGCCCAGCAGCATCAGCAGCGTCGGGACGCGGGCGTATTTGAGCATAACGCCGACAGACCGTATGGCTTGCTTTAACATAGACAGTTACCTTTACCTGATTATTATTATTTTGGGATATAACGCATAAAGCCGCCTCCGATAAAATCAGAGACGGCAGATAATCCGCAAAAACCCGAAGGCGCGTCAGCGGACAAAATGACTCTGTTTTATCGTTCTTACCGTATTGTGCCGGGGGTTACGGGTCTTCGTCACTTTGTCCGCCTCCTTTCCATTATTTGTGTGCATTCTAGCACGGGCCCCGGCCCATGTCAAGCATTTCCTTGGAATATATTCCTTGTTTTGATTTTTTTATACATCACCGGACGGCGTTCGACAAGGGCCGGCAGACGGGCCGCAGATGGTACTTGTTATTGCCGGCAGGCGTGGTATAATGGGTCACGATTAAACAGGGACGGAGGGTCTTTTTTGAAGATCATAATTGTCGGCGGCGGAAAAGTGGGCAGCCTCTTATGTCAGGACCTGGCCGCCGAAAACCATGATGTTGTCCTTGTGGACAAGGACGCGCAGGTGGTTGAAACACTCGTCGGCGCGGCGGATATCGCCGGCTTTGCGGGCAACGGCGCCAACCCCGAGCTGCTGCGGGAGGCCGGCGTATCGGACTGCGACACCTTCATCGCCGTCACCGAGTCCGACGAGATCAACATCATCGCCTCAATCGTCGCCCATAAGCTCGGGGCCAGGGAAGTTCTTGCCCGGGTCCGGAACCCGGAGTATTCCAGCCAGCTGAGCTTTGTCCAGGAGAATCTGGGCATCTCGATGATGATCAACCCCGAGATGGAAGCGGCTCGCGCCATCGCCCAGAGCCTTCGGTTCCCGTCGGCGCTCAGCATCGAGACCTTCGCCGACGGGCGCGTGCACATGGTCGCCGTCCGCGTTTCCCCCGGCAGCCGCCTGCACGGGATGCAGCTGAACCGTTTCCGGGAAATTTACGGCATGGTGTTGGTCTGCGTCGTCCAGCGGGGCGACGAGGTGATTATACCCGACGGCAGCTTTGTCCTCCGGGAGGGCGACCTGCTGCATGTGACGGGGCCTATAAAGGATTTAACCGTCATCTGCAAGGTGGCGGGCTGTTTTACCCGTAAAATCCACTCGGTGATGATCATCGGCGGCAGCCGGATTACCCGGTACCTGCTGAGGATCATCGACCATTCGGGCTTGTCCGTCTGCATCATCGAGCGCGACCGGGCCGTCGCCGAAGAGCTGGCCGGCGAGTTCGCCGGCGTCAAGGTGATCGTCGGAGACGGCACCGATCTGTCCGTATTGGAAGAGCAGCATGTCGAGGATTACGACTGCCTGGTGGCGCTGACCGGAATCGACGAGGAGAACCTGATTACCTCCCTGTACGCCGCCAAAATGAACGTCCCGAAGATTGTCACAAAGGTCAACAGGACGCCCCTGGTGCGCCTTATTGGCGATATACGGCTGCAAACCATCATCACGCCGAAACGGCTGGTGGCGGACAAGATCATCCGGTTTGTCCGCGCCGCCAGCGCCGTGCGCGATTCCAAGCTGGAGGAGATGCACCGGATTGTGGACGGCCGGGTAGAGGTGCTGCAGTTTGAGGTCCTGAAAAACAGCGCCGTGACCAGAAAACCGCTCAAAAACCTCCAGCTGAAAAAGAACATCCTGATCGCTTACATCATCCGCGGCGAGAGTCTGATCTTCCCCAAGGGCGCCGATACAATCCGGCCCGGAGATCACGTGATCGCGCTGACAACCGAACGCGAGTTTGACGAGGTTGACGACCTCTTGGAGGACGAAGCGAGGAAATGAACAGAGGAATTGTCAGGTTTGTATTGGGCCGCATGCTGCTGGTGGAGGCTGCCCTGCTGGCGCTCCCGCTGGCCGTCGGCCTTGTCTACGGGGAGAGCTTCCGGACGGTGGGCAGCTTCCTGCTGGTGATCGCCTTGCTGGCAGGGCTCGCCGCCGCCGCCGGCCGCAAAAGGCCGAAAAGCATGCACTTTTATACGAAGGAAGGCCTCGTCATCGCCTCTTCATCCTGGATTCTCCTGTCGGTTTTCGGGAGCCTGCCCTTTGTCGTCAGCGGCGAGATCCCAAGCTTTATCGACGCCCTGTTTGAAACCGCCAGCGGCTTTACAACGACGGGTTCCACCATTTTGAACAATGTTGAGTCGTTGAGCCATTCCATGTTGTTCTGGCGCAGCTTTACGCATCTGATCGGCGGCATGGGGGTGCTTGTTCTCGCCCTGGCCGTGCTGCCGGCAACCACATCGGAATCCGTTCATATCATGAAAGCCGAGATGCCGGGACCTGCCTTCGGGAAGCTGGTATCAAAGCTCCGGGATACGGCCCGTATCCTGTACATCATTTACCTGTCCATGACGGCGGTGCTCATCATCCTGCTGATCATCGGCGGCATGGACTGGTTTGACGCCGCCATCCACGCCTTCGGCGCGGCGGGAACGGGCGGCTTCAGCAACAGGACGGCCAGCGTCCGGGTATTATGACAGTACCTATATCCGCTATGTGCTGGGTTTTGGGATGCTGGCCTTCGGCGTCAACTTTAACCTGTACTATATGATCCTGGTCCGCCAGGTGAAAAAAGCGCTTCGAGACGAGGAACTGCGCTGGTACCTGCTCACCGTCCTGGCCGCCGTGGTGCTGATTTGCATCAATATTTACAAGCGGTACGATTCTGCTTCGCAGCTGATTTGCGATGCGTTCTTCACCGTTTCCTCCGTCATTACCACCACGGGTTATGCCACCGCGGATTTCGGGTCCTGGCCTGTTTTATCCCAGACCGTTCTGCTGCTGCTGATGTTTTTCGGCGCGTGCGCCGGCTCCACGGGCGGGGGCTTAAAGATTTCCCGCGTCGGCATTCTTGTTAAATCGGCCATCGCCGAGCTGCGCAAATCAAAGGACCCCAACATGGTTGTGCGCACGCAATTTAACAGCCGGCCCCTGGCTGAGACCGAGATTCACGCCATCATCCGGTATTTCGTCGTCTACGTCGCCGTCTTTATCCTGTTGCTGCTGCTGGTCTGCCTGGACGAAACGGATTTTCTCACGGCCTTCAGCGCCGTGGCGGGCACTTATAACAACATCGGCCCCGGTCTTGGGATGGCGGGTCCGATGTACAGCTTCGCGGCGTTTTCTCCCTTCTCAAAAATCGTTCTCTCTTTCGGTATGATCACCGGGCGCCTGGAGCTCTTCCCGGTGCTGGTGCTGTTTTTGCCGTCCACCTGGCGCAAGCGCGGCTGACCATAACGCACGAAAGACCTGCCTAAGGCTGTCGAAAAACCCGCTTCGCTGGGCTTTTTCGACAATAAACGGAAGAAAGATGTCGCCGCTGCGGCGGCTCTAGAGGAAACGGGTGGCAGAAATGAATTCCGCCACCCGTTGAAATATGACCTTTTTTGTCTCTGTCGCACGCCCGCGCACTCCGCCGACAAAAAAGCTTTTCGCCTCCGGCGAAAAGGACGGGAGTTACGCATAGGGCTTTGTCGACAAGCTGAGACCTGCAGTTGCTGCAGGTCTTTTTTTACGGCAAAACTACTCGCTTTCCTTTGCGCCGCCGCGGGCGGCCTTCAGGCGCTCGATCACATTCCAGCTGCATTTGAGGATTTCCGTCAGGACGTCGGCGGCGTTTTCGATGTCCTGAATCGGCGCGTCCAGCAGCATTTCAACGGCGTCGGCCATGGCGCTGGCGTAAAACCGCGCAATCAGCTTTTTTGAGTTCTCGTCCAAAGGCCCGCAGTCATTGTACTCCTCCATCACCCGCAGCGTATCGTGATACAGCGACTGGCAGTATTCGTTTTTAAAGCAGTTCTGGCCGCTTTCGGCAAAGGCCTGCTTGAAAAAGCCGTGGTATTGCTGCATGTAGGTGACAAGCGCAATGATGTTCTCTCGGGAATGGTCCACCGAGAGCTTTATTTTTTTCTCCCGGAACGCGGCGTATATCCAAAAGATAAGCTCCTGCTTGTCCTTGAAATGATAGTAAAAGGATGTGCGGCTCAAGCCGCAGTAATCGGTGATGTCCGTCACGGTGATGTCGGCCATCGCCTTTTTATTGGTCAGCTCCAGCAGCGCATTGGCGAAAATGGTTTTTGAACGGTCTTTGCTCATTACGGTTCTCCTTGAAATTCCTTGGTCGGTTACCGGTCCGGTTTATGTCAAAACGGCTCATGTGTACAGATTTTGAACAGTCAAGCCGTGTTGTAAATTGTCAAAACCCCCGGAAAGTTTTATTTTTCTTGATGGCGTTGTCTGCTTTTTGACAAAAGCCCCTGTCCCGGATGGGCATTATGTACAAAAGCGGCTAAGGAGACGCGCGCGGCATGCTTCAGGAAGTCTCAAAAGCAATAGAACGGGGTGATACAAGCCTCATCACAGGGCTTGTCTGCGATGCGCTGGACGCCGGCGATCCGCCGCTGGCCATATTCAACGAAGACATGCTCCCCGCCATCTGCTGCGTCTTTGAAAAATACGGCAGAAAAGCCGTTTCGCGGGCCGCGCTGCAGTTGTCCGTCAAGGCGCTGCGGCTGGGTATGGCGCCCCTGAAGCCCTACCTGACAAAAAACTGCATCACGGATTACGGGGCCGACGTCATCACGGCCTTCGTCCGCCAGCACGACAGGCTTGCCGACGAGCTGGCGAACGTGATCAACGGCTGCCTGGGCTTTAAAGCCGTCTTCGTCAGCAAAACCGTGTCGTGCGCCGCGCCCGATGGCGGCATCGCCGCACACTGTCCGCCGCGGGAGGCGCTGTCGTATCTGCCGGTATCGACGCACCGCGGCCACTCTGCCGGAAAACCCCAAAAGGTTTTCATAAATAAATCACAAATGAGGAGGATAATTCGTGAAAAAAGTACTTGCAATGACCCTTGCGCTGCTCATGGTCTTCTCGCTTTTCGCCTGCGGCGGCCAGAGCACCACGACGCCCCCGGACGATGACGCCAGCACCCCCGCCGGTGAGTCCGGCACGTCCACGCCGGTGGATTCCAACGTCGGCTTCTACGATCCGAACTATGACTACAGCCAGAATCCCACGTATGACGTGGTGTACATGATGTCCGCCACGGGCGTTCTGTACGACCAGTTTGACCACGCTTTCGCCGAGTGGGCGAAGAAAGCCAACGTCAACTACTCTTCCTTCTCCGCCAACGGCGACAACGACCTCTTCGTCACCACGATTGAGACGTATGCCGCCCAGGGCATCGACGGCTTCCTGTTTGACGCGGACAACACCATCTACCCCCGCGTTGCTGAAGTTGTCAACGACCTTGGCATCCCCTGGATGTCCTGCATGGCCGAGCCCCTGGATGACGAGGGCAACCGCGCCCATCCCGTCGTCGGCTTTGACCACTATCAGTTCGGCGTAGACATGGCCACATGGACAATTGATTACGCTGCCCAGCACTGGGATGCAAAGCCCGAGGAAATCGGCATGCTGTCTATGGACTTCTCCCTCTCCCCGCAGATCCATCAGCGCACAGAGGGCGCGTATGACACCTTCATCGCGGCCGGCTTCCCGGAAGAGAACTTCATCGTTGTTGACGGCGCCACCTCCGGCCTGTTCACCGCAGAAGGCGGCTTTAACCTGGCCCAGCCCGCCTTTGCCGCCAATCCCCAGATCAAGTACTGGCTCGTCACCGCCTGCATGGACGACTACGCTGACGGCGCTGCCCGTGCCGCCGAGCAGGCCGGCATCGCCGACAGATGCGTTGCCACAACCTGTGGCGGTTCGGCTCTGATCAACCACTGGGATGCCGGTGAGGAAAGCTGCTGGAAGTCCGCGGTCTATTCCGCGCAGATCCTCTTCGGCGAGGGCATCTTCTTCGCGCTGTACGCCTTCATGAGCGGTCAGGCGACGCCGGAAACGATCTTCCCGGAATGGATTGACCACTCCACCGGCCAGAAGTACGCTTACGTCAATCTGCCCACCTTCATCATCGAGAAGGACACCTACAAGGAATACATGGAGTGGGTCGACGCCTACACGGGCATCAACATCTCCCCCTATGACTCCGAGTACAAGGGCACGCAGTTTGACGCCAAGGGCACGCCCCCGGCCAACTACGCCGCCTAAGCAAACGACGGAACACGGTATTAACCTTAACAGGACCTGTGCAGTACAACTGCACAGGTCCTGTTTGCTGTTGTCGCTGTGGCAAGCCCATTTTATGACCGTTTGTGGAATATGTCAATTTGGATTGCGTTTTTTTGAAAGAATAGTAGAATATACGTCGCATACTACTTAATTTTTTGACAATATTGCTATTGCAGCCCGCTCTTTATTGTAGAGTTTTTCAAATAATCAAAGGCTTTGCTTGTCATTTACCGCCTGCAAGAAGGCTTTTACCCGGCCTTCTGCAGGCGGTGATTTCGTTCCGTCTAATTTTCAGCCGCCGACCAGACGCCGGTCGACATATATTGGTCCGCCCGCCGGTGGGCATTGTCGACAATCCGGTCTTCAAAGCCCATCAGGCCAAGGAGATCGATGGCGTTGCGCGTTTCGGCGGGGCCCGGTTTGACGGTGTAATCAAAGGTCATTTTTCCGTCTGTTATCTTCTCGTCAAAGTGGAACAGCGCATATTTGCCGGCAAGCAGGCCGCATAATTCCACATCATGCGTCGCCGCAATGCAAACAACGCCCTTGTCATGCATCGCCGCTAAAATTTCCGCGGAGGCCGCGATACGCTCGACGGTGTTGGTGCCCCTTAACACTTCGTCGATGACGGCCAGCACCGGCAGCTGCCCGTCCGCCGCGTCAAGCACTCTTTTCAAGGATTTGGTCTCGACAATGTAATAGCTCTCGCCGGCGGCCAGATTATCCTTGAGCGCCATGGAGGTATAGATGCGGAAAGCGCTTGCCCTGTAGCTTTTTGCGGCGCACACGCCGATGCTCTGGGCAAGGATTGCATTGACGGCAACGGTCTTGATATACGTGGACTTGCCCGAAGCGTTGGAGCCTGTAATTAAAACCGATTGATGCGTGCTAATATCATTTGGCACAGGAGCATGGAGCATCGGGTGCGCCATGCCTTCCGATACGATAAAAGCCGGCCGGTCCCCCGAAAAATCCAGTTCCGGCTCGCTGTAAAAGCCGGTCCTCTTTTTAAAGGACGCTATGGCGATGGCCGCGTCCATTTTCCCCAGCTGCTCATGTACCTTAAAGAGGTCGCCGTGATGCCTCCAGAGCCTTGCCCGGACGTATTCGTAAACAATCAGGTCAAGCAAAAACAGTTTGATTACCAGTATGGCCATGCCCGCCGCCGGGTTGTCGGACGCGGAGGCAGCACTCCCCAAGAACCCTAGGCGCATCACCGGCCGCAGCTTATCGATACAGGGGTATGTATCGGAACAGACGGCGTCAATAACCGGGTCCTTCAGCTTTCTGATCTTCCGCAGCGTGTGGAGCATCGAAAGAGAGTAATTGAGGGTGGCAAAATCATTTTTGATTCTGCTCATGGCCCGTGACTGTGTCACCAAATTAACCGCCGCCAGAATAAGCGCGATAAACAGGGCGGGCCGGATAAATATGGCGGCTGCCAATGACAGGATTAACAGCAGCGACAGCGATACATAGATTTTTATCTTTTCCCCGTCGTTTTCCTGGGCGTCAAAAATCCTGCCGATATCCGCAACACGGGACCGGCCCAGTGTGTAAAGAATATACTGGAGCTTCAGCCGCAGGCCTGGGTTTTGCTCCATTGCGCGTATGATTTGCCGTCTGTCGTCGTAGTCGGCTTTTCTGACGGCGGGGCTGCGGAGCATGTAATAAAGATACTGCTCGCCGCAGGTTGTCAGGCCGGGGTTTAGAAGTTTGAAAACAGCATCCATGTCCAGGTCATTCCAGGTGATGTCGTCGATCAGGAAATCGTCCAGCCTGTTCACGCGCCTATAGTCAAAGTAGGCGGCGATCCTCCCCAAATCCTCGGCAAAATAATGCACGTCCGGCGCCCTGCCAAAGCTGTCTTCAAGCTTCTTCAGAATTTTCCTCTTGCCCATAAGCCATCCCTTTTTACCGAGCCTTAAAATACTCGTTTCTGGCGTATCGCGTCTGTTGAAAACAGCATATCACAGTTACCAATATATCTCAATGCAGCATAATGTCATCAATATCAAACAAGAGCCAGCCCTTTCGGACTGGCTCTTATTCACGCCCTGTTGTTGGTTGGACACTCTTAAACTACAATTTTAAATTACAATTGACCTGCCGCCCCGGTTTCTTTGTTCCTCCAGCGGGGCTTGAGCGGCAGCGGCCAGTTGAACTTCATCGCGCCGGGATGCGGGCAGTCACAGGCGCAGCAGCCGCAGTACCAGCATTCTTCCGGGTGCAGGATGATGGGCGGCGCGCCCTTCTTCGGATTTGGTATAAAAACGTCGATGGGACACGTCTCCACGCAC
>JAJUHI010000007.1 GCA_029267955.1 Sporobacter termitidis
GCCGCCGGACTGGGCGAGTTCGGCTGGATGAGCATTGTTCTCACGCCGGAATACGGGCCGAGAAACAGATTCGGCGTTATTCTGACAACGGCCGAACTGGCGCCCGACCCGATGTATGGGGGAAAGCGGCTGTGCAATCCGGAAAAATGCGGCCTATGCGCGAAGATGTGCCCCACCGGCGCGTTGAGCCGTTATGGTGATAAAGAACCCCGTGCCGTGGAAATGGGCGGGAAACGATATGAATACTGCTGGGTGAACGTGCCAAAATGCATGACGGCCTTATACGGACTCCGGAAGGAGTTGGGCGGCACGGAGGATTTAATCACTGCCGACGACCCCACAATGGAGGATGTCCGTCAGGCCGCCTTGGCGGCGAGAGTGGATGATCTCGGGCTGCAGCACATGCCGTCCTGGTACTGCGGGAAATGCCAAACTTATTGCCCGGCGGGCAACTGGGGAGAGAAATTTAAAAGGACGGGGCTCAGTAAAAAATAACGGGGAAAAGACGTCCGGTTTTATTTGCCGGGCGCGGTAAAAAGCCCCGGAGCGTAAAAAGTACCCAGAAATTAGGATGCAATCGCAAAATGCGACAGGAATTGAAAGGACGCTGCGGTATACTTCTTACAACTTTAAGGAGGGATGAATATGCCGCGTGGCGTCAGACGTGAAAGAAATATTCCGGAAGAAATTGCATCGGTAAACGCACAGATTGCCAAGCACGAGGCCATCATCAAATCGCTCAAGTCGCAACTGGCGACTCTTCAGCAGGAACAGGAACAGGCGGAGCTTCGCAATCTCAATAAACTTCTGAAGGAATCCGGAATGACCGCCCAGGAACTGGCGAATATGATCAACAAGCCAAAAGAAGAAATCGCCTGACAAATGAACAATCATGAAGAAAGAGAGCGGACAGTTTGACGTCCGCTCTCTTTTTTAGGTCGTTTATTCTCCGCCGCCGGTTCCTCCGCCGCCGGTCTCTCCGTCTCCGGGCGGCTCTTCTTCCGTAACGGTAATATTGAATGTCGCTGTTTTTCCCATATAAGTGACGGTGACGGTTGTGTCGGCGACCGTCAGCGCTTTGTCGGCCGCGGGATCGGTGGTGTAACCGGTGGTTACGTCCGCCTTGGAGCCGTCGCTCATCGTCGCCTCGATGACAAGGCCGGCAAGGTCGAGGGTTTCTCCCACCTTATAGGCTGTTTTTGTTGGCGCTGACTTAATGGCAATGGATTGAACCGTCACCGTGTCCTCAAACTCGGCGGTAATGAGAACGTCCCGCTTCGGCATGACGAAGGAGGTGCCGGAAATCACGGTGCCGTTGGCTTTCAGGGAACCGGCCTTGAGGCTCTTGCCGGCATTCGGCGTGATTGTCAGGTTAATGGTGGTGCCTGCCCGGGCCGTGGTCGGTTCGGCGGTGATGGCGCCGCCCTCCATGTCGGCGACCGTCACGGTGTGGGACGGCTTGTCGATATTGTATATCAGCTTGCAGACCTCGGCCCGCGTCGCCGGTTTCTGGGGTAAAAGCGTGTCGTCGTCATACAGGTCTGCCAGCATTCCCGTTTGAACGGCGGACAGTACCGCCTGCTTTGCCCAATCCGAAATCTTGTCCGCGTCGGTGTAGATATCCTCCACCTCGTCGTCCTCGGTCTCAGCGGTGGGGACTGTAAGCCCCGTTTTATCCCGGACGGCAATGGAAATCAGCTGCTCGCGGGTGATGAGATCGTCCGGGGAGAAGGTGGTTTCGCTGGTGCCGTTCATGATGCGAAGGCCGTACATCAACAGGGCGGCGGTGTCGTAGTACTTCGTCAGCTTTGTTAGATCGGTAAAGTTGGGGTTTGTCGCCTTTAAAAGCTTGAACCGGGCCCATGTGACAGCCAGCTGCGCGCGGGTTATATTGTTGTCGGGCTTAAACGTGGTTTCGTCAAAGCCGGTAACGTAACCCTTCATCCGGCAGTAGTCAATTTCATCCTCATACTGATGTCCCGCCGTGTCGGTGAAAGCGGCCAGCACGCCGCCCGACACTGCCGTCAGCAAAACAAGAGACATGAGGACGCAGAGTAGTCTTTTCATGTTTTTCATAGCATCTCCTATCTGGATATTCTGCAAATATTTGGCCTTAATAGTTTCAGTCGCGCTGCCTGATTTATGAAATGAAAATACTGGAATGCTACCGCATTAAGGCCGCGGCCGGCTCGGACCGCCGCCCGGCGGCCTGACCCTGCCCCACCGCGTGCATATGCTCAATCAGGTCGAGCACCTTGTTGGAATAGCCAATTTCGTTGTCATACCAGGCAATCAGCTTGACGAAGCGGTCGTTGAGCTGCAAGCCGGCCCGGGCGTCAAAAATGCACGTGTGGGTGTCGCCGATGAAGTCTGTTGATACGACCTCGTCGTCCACGTAACGGATGATGCCCGCAAAGTCGCCGTCGGCGGCGCGCCGTATTTCCGCGCAGATTTCATCATAACCGGCGCCGGTATTTAAACGGGCCGTCATGTCCACAACGGAGACGTCGATGATCGGGACGCGCATGGAAATGCCCGTCAGCTTGCCCTGCAGCTCCGGTATCACCTGGCCGACGGCTTTGGCGGCGCCCGTCGTAGCGGGGATGATATTGCCGATAATGGAGCGGCCGGCGCGCCAGTCTTTCTTTGAGGGGCCGTCCACGGTTTTCTGTGTGGCCGTGGCGGCGTGAATGGTTGTCATCAAGCTTTCCACGATGCCAAACCGGTCGTTGATGACCTTCGCCAGGGGCGCCAAGCAGTTCGTCGTGCACGAGGCGTTGGAGACGACGTCCATATCGGGGGTGTATTTGTTGTGGTTGACGCCCATCACAAACATCGGCGCGTCGACGGACGGGCCGGTGATCACAACCTTTTTTGCCCCCCGTTTCAAATGCGCCGCCGCCGCGCCCATTCTGGTGAACACGCCGGTGGCCTCGACGATATAGTCGGCCCCTGTGCTGTTCCAGGGGATGTTTTCAGGTTCTTTTTCGGCGAAAACCTGCATCTTCATGCCGTTGACAATGAGGTGGCCGTTTTTTGCTTCAACCCGCCCGGTAAAACGCCCGTGGGCCGAGTCGTGGGTGAGCATGTACGCCATGTACTCGCTGTCAATAAAGGGATCGTTGATGGCCGTAAACTCTATATTACCGCGTTCGAGCCCGGCTCTGAAGACCAGCCGGCCAATGCGCCCGAACCCGTTGATGGCTGTTTTGATTGACACGATATAACCCTCCTTGTTCCTTTGCATATTCTTCTGCATAGTCTTCTCCTCCGGCAATGAATCATTCGACAAAAGCCTGCTTAAAAAGTGCCACCGATGGGAAACATCAGCAGCGCAAGCGCGCAATGGGAAGATTATTCACGGAGATTTGAGGGCATATTAGCAATGAATCTCAGCAATTTATTTCAAAGAGGTCGGCTATGAAAAAGGTAGTCATTATCGGGGCCGGTTATTCCGGCATACTCACGGCGAAGAAGCTGGAGAAAAAGGTCCGGGGGATGGGGGACGTTGACATCGCGGTCATCGACCGGAATCCATACCATACGATGCTGACGGAGCTGCACGAGGTGGCGGCCGGCCGGGTGGAGGAATCCAGCATCCGGATTGAGCTGGACAAGGTCTTCGCGGGGCGGCGCATCCGGTTTATCCATGACACGGCGTCGTCGGTGGACTTTGCCGGCAAGACGGTCGTGGGGGAAAAGGGGCGGTATGATTACGATTATCTGGTGATTGCCGCCGGCTCCCGCCCGACCTATTTCGGCATCAGCGGCGCCGCCGAGCACACCTGGCCGCTGTGGTCCTATGAAGACGCCGTCCGCCTGAAGACGCGCATCCTGGACTGCTTCCGCCGGGCCTCGTCCGAGTCAGACCTCCGGCGGAAACGGCAGCTCGTGTCTTTTGTGATTGTGGGCGCCGGCTTCACGGGCGTTGAAATGGCGGGCGAGCTTGCCGAATACGTGCCGGTGCTCTCCGATACGCTGCATGTGGACAGGGAGCTGGTGAGTATCACCCTGCTGGACGCGCTGCCCCGACCGGTACCCAACCTGCCGGAGAAGCTGTCGGATAAAATCCGCCGCCGGCTCGAAAAAATGGGCGTTACCGTCCGTATGAACGCCCGGGTATTGGCGGTGGGCCCGCAGGATATTGAAATCGAGGAATCGGGCATGACCAGGGCCCTGTCGGCCGGCACCGTCATCTGGGTGGCCGGTATCGAAAGCGCCGGGATCACGCAGGCGGCGGGGCAGACGCTGTCCGGCAAGGGCCGGGGGCGGCTTGTGGCCGATAAGTATCTCCGGAGCGTGGACGACAAAAGCGTTTACATCGCCGGCGACAACCTGTTTTATATCCCGGAGGGGGAGACAAACCCCGTCCCCCAGATGGTGGAAAACTGCGAGCAGAGCTCCGACGCCATCGCCCACAACATCTTCTGCGCCGTCACCGGGAGAGATACCCCCCAGCACATGGAGGCGTACAAGCCCAAGTTTCACGGCGTGATGGTCAGTATCGGCGGGCGGTACGGCGTGGCCCGCGTGGGCAGCGGGAAAAACATGGTCAATCTCCCCTCGTTTTTGGCCATGTTTGTCAAGCACTTTATCAACATCATCTACTTCATCCAGGTTCTGGGCTGGAATAAGGTGGCGTCCTATCTCAAGCATGAGATTTTTACAATCCGCAACAGGCGGAGCTTTGTGGGCGGTCATTTTTCCAACAGGACGCCCAGCTTTCTGGCCGTCCCGCTGCGGCTCTGGCTGGGGGCCGTCTGGCTGTTTGAAGGCATTATGAAAATTGTGGAGGGCTGGTTTACAAGCCCCAAGCTCAGCGAGTTTTTCAAAAGCGCCGAAAGCTGGTTTGACGCCATCCTCACCGGCGCCGCGCCGGCGTCGGCGGACGCCGTTTCCGGCGCCACGGGGGGCCTTGCCGACGAGGGCGCCGCGGCGGGGCAGCTGCTTTTCAAGCTGGATTTTCTCGGCCTTGTCCGGTTTATCTTTGTCAGCGGCAAGCCGCCGGCGTCGGCCACCCTGGCCGATTACGCCTTCCGGTTTGATATACCGCTGGTGGGCTGGATGATAGACAACATTGTTCTCAGAAGCGGCGGCATCCAGATCTTCATGCAGGCGGTCATCGTCCTTCTGGAAATTCTCATTGGCCTGTCGCTGATCGGCGGCCTGTTCACAACGCTCTCCAGCGCCGGCTCGCTGGTGCTGCTGTTTCTGTTTGCCACCACCACCGGACTGTATCTGTCAAATATATGGATGGGCTTTGCGGCGGTGGCCTTTTTATGGGGCGCCGGCACGGTGTTCGGTCTGGACTACTACACCACGCCGCTGCTGAAGAGAAAATGGCGCCGCGTGGGCTGGGTGCGGCGGCTCTACCTGTACAATGACTGATTAGCGCGGCCCCAAGGATACTTTCAAAGGAGACGAAAAGTCATGAAGACAACAGCGAAGCTTTTGATAACGATACTGCTCACTGCCGGCCTCCTGGCCGGCTGCAGGGCGAGCCCCACGCCGGCGCCCTCGCCGGGGCAGACGACCTCAACCTCATCCCCGAAGCCCTCCCCGTCGCCCCAGACGTCGCCGGGCTCTGCGAAAATCGGCTTGTCAATAACGGCCTCCCTGGCCAAATCCACCGACGCCACAGAATCGGACGACGGCATCGCGCAGACGGACGTCACCGTCGTTGCCGTTCTGGTGGACAAGGAGGGCAAAATCCTCTCCTGCGCCATAGACGCCGTGCCCGCCAAGATCGCCTTTGACAAGACGGGGAAGCTGGTCACACCGGCGGACACCGTCTTTAAGACGAAAAATGAGCTGGGCGAAAAATACGGCATGAAAGAGGCCTCCGGTATTAAAAAGGAGTGGAGCGAGCAGGCCGCCGCCTTTGCCAAATATGTGGAGGGTATGACGGCCGACGAGGTGAAGGGCATCAAGGTGGACGAGCAGAATTATCCCACGGCGCCCGATTTGAAGGCGTCGGTTACCATCTCCATCGGCGGCTTTATGAAGGGGCTTGAAAAAGCCATCGAAAACGCCAAAGACAGCGGCGCTACGGAAACCCACAAGCTCAGCCTGGGCATTGTGACCACGATGGCCAAGTCAAAAAGCGCGGAGGGGGACAAGGAGGGCCTGGCGGAAGTCAACGCCATCTGTACCGCGCTCACGCGGGATGCCGGCGGGACGATTTCCGGCTGCGTGATCGACGCCGTGCAGAGCAAAATCAGCTTCACCCAGGAAGGCAAGATCACCACGGACCTGACGGAAAACCCCAAGACGAAAAACGAGCTGAAGGAAGAGTACGGCATGAAAAAGGCGTCCGGTATCGGCAAGGAATGGCACGAGCAGGCGGAAGCCTTTGCCGGTTATGTCGTGGGCAAAACGCCGGCGGAGATTGAGGCCATCGCCGTGGACGAGCAGGGGTATCCCGTATCCTCCGATATCAAATCCTCCGTCACCATTAATATCAGCGATTTTGTCCAGGCAGTCTCTAAAGCCGCCGGCAGCGCGTAGCCTGTCGACAAAGCAAGCGGGGCCGATGGCGTATCGGCCCCGCTTGCTGTTTGGGCGGATATGCGTTTTTCGTCAATGTGCACAAGAAATATTTACTTCAAATAGCCCGTATGATATTCTTTTTCTATCATGATACACAGCGGGAGGCAGGTTATGGACGGAAGACAGTTTACAGGGCCGGTCTGGCCGGCGGCGGCGGAGCCGGGCGATATCGTCTCGGAGGAGAGCTGCGATATTGTCGTTATCGGCGCGGGGATCGCCGGCTGCACGGCAGCCCAAGCGGCCTCCGAGAACGGGGCGTCCGTCATTTGCTGTGAGAAATTCGGGACCTTCTCGGCCCACGGCATCGATATCGGCTCCGTCGGCACGCGGGTGCAGAAAGCGGCCGGCGTCGAGATCGACAAGGCCCTGGCCGCGCGCCTGATTTACGAGTGGGGGCAGCAGCAGGCGAACTACCACTTAATCCGTACATATGTGGAGAAAAGCGGCGAGGTATTGGACCGCTATATCGACATGGCCGAGCGGGACTACGGCATGACGGTCACCCTCAATGACGACATGACCGCCCGCGCCGACTGGAACACGCTGGAGGATAAATACAAGCAGTTTCAAACGGCGCATCTTTTCAACAGGACAGAGGGCAGCCCCATTCGCCCCAGCAAGTGGAATGCGGCGTTCTTCGTGGAGATGGTCTGTGATTCGGCCAAGAAAAACGGGGCCCGGTTCCGGTTTAACACGACGGCGGAGCAGCTTGTCAAAAGCGGGAATACCGTGACAGGCGTCCTTGTCCGGGACAGGGACGGCTTAAAGAAAATAAACGCCCGCAAGGGCGTTATTCTGGCCACCGGCGGCATTACCGACAACAAGGAAATGATACGCGCCTGGTGTCCGGCGGCGCTGCGGGCCGACAAGTTTGAAAACTTCCCCGTGGGCAGCAACATGGGGGACGGCCTTGTCATGGGCGTGATGGCGGGCGCGGCCGTGAGCCGGTGCTATCCCGCGCCGATTATCCACCCCGTCAATTTCTCGGTGCTCAGCCCCGGCATGAATACCAGCTGGCTCACCGTCAACAGGGACGGCCGCCGCTTTTCCAGCGAGATGGCCTACGAGCCCGCCGTGACCAACGCGCGGCTGAACGCGCCGGGCAACGTGGCCTGGGCCATCTGGGACGACGATTACAAGGAGCATATCAAAAAGCAGGAGTCGCGGAAAGCGAGGAAGCTGCTGGAGAATATCGACGAGGGCATGGCGCGCGCCCTCGAATCGGGCGAATATGTCCGGTGCGGCTCTCTTGAAGCGCTGGCCTCCCGGATCGGCGTTCCGGCGGACAATCTGAAGGCCACGGTCGACCGCTACAACGGCTGGTGCGCAAAAGGGGAAGACGGCGATTTCGGCGTCCCGCCGCGGTTTTTAAGTCCGGTGAAAAAAGCGCCCTTTTACGCATGCAAAATATCGGCGTATCTGCTGAGCCTCCCGCACGGGCTCCATGTGGACCAGAATTCCCAGGTGTTAACCGAGAACGACGAACCCATCGGCGGGCTGTTTGCCGTGGGCAATGTGCAGGGGGACTTTTTCGCCAACTCCTATCCCGTCACCCTGCCGGGTACCAGCCACGGCCGGAGCATCACCTTCGGCTATCTCGTGGGCCGGGCTCTGGCTTTGGGGAAAACGATCAGCGAAGAGTGCTCCTGGGATACCTGGAATACCAGCGGATTATAAGCGGATAATAAGGACGCCGGGGCGGTGTACGCCGCCCCGGCGCTATATTTGAATTGCCTCAGAGTCCGCCGCCGGACGGGCCGATATATGAGAATTTTGTATAAATATTTATATTTTCGGAATATTTATTGACGTTGCTTTTCTTTGCTAACTGTAGGTATAATAACCATAATAATTATATAAATATCAGAATTCCGCCGGCAGGGGGTTATTTATGGACTATGTCATCGAGATGCTGAACATCACCAAGGAGTTCCCGGGCATCAAGGCAAACGACAACATCACCCTCCAGCTGAGGAAAAGCGAGGTGCACGCGCTCCTGGGCGAAAACGGCGCCGGAAAATCCACGCTCATGAGCGTGCTGTTCGGCCTGTACCGGCCGGATGCCGGCGTTATTAAAATGGGCGGCAAGGAAGTGCAGATCAGAAACCCCAACGACGCCACCGCCCTGGGTATCGGCATGGTGCATCAGCATTTCAAGCTGGTTGAAGTTTTTACGGTGTTGGATAACATCATCCTGGGCATGGAGCCGAACAAATTCGGGTTTTTAAATAAAAAAGAAGCGCGGGCCAAGGTCTGCGCCCTCAGCGAAAAATACGGCCTCCAGATCGACCCCGACGCCCGGATCGAGGATATTTCCGTGGGGATGCAGCAGCGGGTTGAGATTTTAAAAATGCTGTACAGGGACAACGAGATCCTCATCTTTGACGAGCCCACAGCCGTCCTCACCCCGCAGGAAATCAAAGAGCTCATGGTTATCATGAAAAACTTCACGGCGGAAGGGAAGTCCATCCTCTTTATTACCCACAAGCTGCAGGAAATCATGGAGGTGGCCGACCGCTGCACCGTCCTGCGCAAGGGGAAGCTCGTCGGGACGGTGGATGTGGCCTCCACGACGAAGCAGGAGCTGTCCCGGATGATGGTGGGGCGGCCGGTGAGCTTTGCCGTTGCCAAAAAGGCGATTGAGCCCGGAGAGGTCGTTCTGGACGTGAAGGGCCTGACGGTGCCGTCCAAACGCCATAAGCACAACGCTGTCAAAAATGTCTCGCTTCATGTCCGCGCCGGGGAAATTGTCTGCATTGCCGGTATCGACGGCAACGGCCAGACAGAATTTGCCCATGCCCTGACGGGTCTGGAGCGGCCCTCCGCCGGTAAAATCACGCTGAAGGGACAGGATATTACCGAGGCCCGGGTGCGGCAGCGGTCAAAGCTGGGCATGAGCCATATCCCGGAGGACCGCCACAAGCACGGCCTGATCCTGGATTTCACCCTGGCGGAAAACCTTGTCCTGCAGCGGTACTGGGAGCCCGAATTCCAGCGGGGCGGCTTTATCAAAAAAGAGGCCGTCCGGGACTACGCGGACAAGCTGATCTGCCAGTACGACATCCGCAGCGGGCAGGGCAGCGCGACGATAACGCGCGCCATGTCCGGCGGCAACCAGCAAAAAGCGATTGTCGCCCGGGAGATCGACAAGAACCCGGACCTGCTCGTGGCCATACAACCTACCCGTGGGCTGGACGTGGGGGCCATCGAGTATATCCACAAAAAGCTCGTGGACCAGCGGGACGCCGGCAAGGCCGTGCTGCTTATAAGCCTCGAGCTGGACGAGGTTATGAATATATCCGACCGGATTCTGGTGATGTACGAGGGCGAAATCGTCGGTGAATTTGACCCCAAGAAAACCACGGCGGAGGAGCTGGGCCTCTATATGGCCGGCGCCAGACGCAATACGCCAGCGGAGGGAGGCGGCGCTGAATGAAAATTAGAAACAGACTGGCCGGCGCGGGCGCCGCCGGCATCGCCGCCGCACTGATCTCGATGCTGGCGGGCATCCTCTTTGGCTGCATCATGCTGGTCATCATCAAACCGGCCGCCGCGGGCGGGGGCATCGTCAGCATGCTCACCGCCGGCTTTAGCTCGCCGGAGAAATTCGCCAAGGTGCTGTATCAGGCGGCGCCGCTGGTTTTGACGGGCTTGTCGGTGGGCTTTGCGTATAAAACGGGTCTTTTCAACATCGGCGCGTCCGGACAGTACACGGTGGGCGCGTGTTTAGCCTTAATCTGCGGCATCGTGTTCAAGCTGCCCTGGTGGGTCTGCCTGCTGGCCGCCATGGTCGGCGGCGCCTTCTGGGGCTTGTTCCCGGGCTTCTTCAAGGCGTTTTTCAACGTCAACGAGGTCATCACCTCCATCATGTTCAACTGGATCGGCCTGTTCGCCGTCAACCTGCTGCTGTCGAACATTCCGCCGGTGCTGGCCAATTACTACGGCGCGGCCAATGCCGACAGGACGGCAGCGCTGGCCGCGGCCAATAAATCGGCGATCATACCCACTCTGGGCCTGGACACGTTGCTCCGGTCAAGCTATATGAACATCAGCATCTTTATTGCCGCGATCGTTGCCGTTGTCATGTACATTATCCTCAACAAAACAACCTTCGGCTATGAGCTGAAGGCCTGCGGCCACAACAAAAATGCCAGCATCTACGCCGGTATCAACGCCGGGAGGAATATCGTGCTGTCCATGGTTATTTCCGGCGCTCTGTCCGGCATGGCCGGCGGCTTGTATTATCTGGCGGGCACAGGGCAGTATACAATCGAAAAGAACCTTCTGGCCATGGGCTTTAACGGCATTCCGGTGGCCTTGCTGGCAACCAGCAACCCGATCGGCACGATTTTCACGGCCCTCTTTGTCTCGTATATTCAGGTGGGCGGAGAGGCCATGCAGCCGGAGTTTGCCGCGGAGAATATCACCATCATCATTGCCGTGATCATCTATCTGTCGGCATTCGCCTTCCTGATGAAGGGCTTTATCACAAGGCTTATCATTAAAAACGCCGACCTGATACCGGAGGGCTGCCAGGACGGCACGGAGGACCTGCCGGATAGTAGCGGCGTACCTGGGGATGTGGAGCAAAACAACAAGAGCGAGGAGGCCGACCGTTCATGAGCATGACCATACTGGCAGACCTTATAAACTCCACGATATTGTTCGGCGTGCCGCTGCTGCTGGTGGCCCTGGGCGGCATGTGCACCGAGCGCGGCGGCGTTGTCAACATCGCGCTGGAGGGCATCATGATTATCGGCGGGCTTTGCTCCAGCCTGTTTCTCAGCTTTGCGGATAAAGCCGGCTGGGGCGCGTCGTCGCCGCAGCTGACGATGCTGGCGGCCATCCTCATCGCCGGCGTCGCGGGCATCATCTTCGCGCTGTTTCTGGCCTTTGCGGCCATCAATCTCAAGGCCGACCAGATTATCGGCGGTACGGCGCTGAACACCTTCGCGCCGGCCTTTGCCATCGTCTTGGCCTGGGCGATTCAGGGGCAGGGGCAGACGACGATCTATATCCCCGGCTGGATTCGGATCGGCAGGATCGTCACCGCGGAGGACGGCTTCTTTTACAGGCTTGTGTTCAAAAACTTTTACCTGACGACCATTGTGGCCGCCATTCTGCTGATTGTCGTCATTATCGTGATGTATAAAACGCGCTTCGGGCTGCGGCTGCGGTCCTGCGGCGAGCACCCCCAGGCGGCCGATTCCGTCGGCATCAACGTCTACCGCATGCGCTACGCCGGGACGATGATCTCCGGCTTTCTCGCCGGTATCGGCGGTCTGGCCTTTACGATTGCCGCCGGCAGCGGCTTTGTGGCGACGGTGGCCGGCTACGGCTTTTTGGCGCTGGCCGTGATGATTTTCGGCAACTGGAAGCCGCTGAACATCCTGTTTGCGGCGCTGTTTTTCTCGCTGTTCAAGGTGATCGGCTCTTACGCTTCCAGCATCTCGTTTCTCCCGCATTTTGAGGGCGTAAAAAACGCGCAGTATATCTATCAGATGCTGCCGTACGTGGTGACGATGGTGGTGTTGGTGTTTACTTCAAGGAAATCCCGCGCCCCCAAGGCGGAGGGCATCCCGTACGATAAGGGACAGCGGTAAAAATAAAAGGAGCAACATGGATATTCAGGAGATTTTATCAAAGGTTGACCATACGGTTTTGGCGCCGGACACCACCTGGCGGCAGGTGAAGGAGCTCTGTGACGACGCGGTCCGGTTTAAAACGGCCAGCGTCTGCATCCCGCCGGCCTTCGTCCGGCAGGCAAAGGCGTATCTGGGGGATAAAATGCCGGTTTGCACCGTCATCGGCTTCCCAAACGGCTATGCCACGACGGCGGTGAAAGTGTATGAGACGGCGGACGCCGTCCGTAACGGCGCGGATGAAATCGACATGGTGATCAATATCAGCGCGCTGAAGGACGGCGACCATGCGCTTGTTGAAGCGGAGATCAAGGCCGTAAAGGAGGCCTGCGCCGGACGCCTGTTGAAGGTTATCGTTGAAACCTGCCTGCTGACGGCGGAAGAAAAGAAAGCCGTCTGCCGCATTGTGACCGACGCGGGCGCCGACTATATCAAAACCTCCACCGGCTTTGCCGGCGGCGGGGCTACCTTTGACGATGTCAGGCTTTTTAAGGCCCATGTGGGCCCCGGCGTCAAAATAAAGGCCTCCGGCGGCATCTCCAGCCTGGAGGACGCGGCGGAATTTATCCGCCTGGGCGCGTCGCGGCTGGGGACCAGCCGGATTGTTAAAATCGTCAAGGCGATGTGACAGACCCACAGAGGGAGATGATTGCTTATGGAGTACGCCCAGCTGTTGGAGCTGGCCGTCAGAGCCCGGGACAAAGCTTACACGCCCTATTCGGATTTTGCGGTGGGCGCCGCGCTCTTATGTGAAGACGGCGCCGTCTACACCGGCGGCAACATCGAAAACGCCGCCTTTACGCCCACCGTCTGCGCGGAGCGGGTGGCGTTTTTCAAGGCCGTTTCGGAGGGCAAGCGGGCGTTTAAAGCCATCGCCGTGGCCGGCGGAAAGGCGGGCGCGCAGCCGGACCCGCTGGTGGCGCCCTGCGGCGTCTGCCGCCAGGTGATGATGGAGTTCTGCCGCGCCGGCGATTTTGATATCATCCTCGGCGACAGCGCCGAGAATATGAAGGTAGTAAGGCTCGGCGACATGCTGCCCCTGGGCTTCGGCCCGGACAATCTGCGTTAGCATGTCAGCCGGCATACTAAGCTGATAAGGCTTTATCGGAAAGCGGAGGTGGTATATCCAGATTTTTAAAAACGAAGAATTAATATTGTCAATAATAAAACAGGAGGATAAATACACCATGAAAAAGATATTGTCAATTCTTCTTGCAGCAACCCTGCTCTTTAGCCTGACGGCCCTGGCCGCCTGCGGCCAAAAGGAGACGACGCCCACTCAGTCGCCCGCCGGGCCGACGGAGGGCTCGCCGACGCCCTCCGACGCGGCCGGCACCTATGAGATTGCCCTTATAACCGACGTGGGCAACATCGACGACAAGTCCTTTAACGAATCGTCCTGGAACGGCGTGAAGGCGTATGCGGAGGAAAACGGCATTACCTACGCCTATTTCCGTCCTTCCGAGGATTCCACAGCCGCCCGCTTGGAGACCATCGGCACCGCGATTGATAAGGGCGCGAAGGTTGTCGTCTGCCCGGGCTATCTGTTTGAAGATGCGATTTATGAAGCCCAGACGAAATACCCCGATGTCCAGTTCCTGCTTTTGGACGGCGAGCCCCACACACCGGATTACTCTACCTACAAGACGGAATCCAACGTCCACTGCATCCTGTACAAGGAAGAGCAGGCCGGTTATCTCGCCGGTTACGCCGCCGTGATGGACGGCTACACGAAGCTTGGCTTCTGCGGCGGTATGGCTGTGCCGGCTGTTATCCGCTATGGTTACGGCTTTGTTCAGGGCGCCGAGGCGGCTGCCAAGGAACTGGGGCTTACTAAGGGTGCCGTCCAGATCAAATACTGGTACTCCGGCGGCTTTGGGCCCACTGACGATATCCGCACGAAGATGGACGGTTGGTATACCGACGGCACGGAAGTCGTCTTCGCCTGCGGCGGCGCTCTCTACCTGAGCGTTGTGGCGGCGGCCGAAGCGGCCGGCGGCAAGGTCATCGGCGTGGACGTGGACCAGGCGTCCGTCTCTCCGCTGATTATCACCTCCGCCATGAAGGAGCTGGCCAACTCCGTGAAGCTGGCCCTGGGCGACCTGTACGGCAATGGCCTGAAGTGGCCCTCTGAGCTTGCCGGCGCCACCGCCGTTCTCGGCGCTGCCGAAAACTGCGTCGGTCTGCCCACAGCGGCCGATTCCTGGAGATTTAAGACCTTTACCGTTGAGCAGTACAACGCTCTGTTTGAAAAGCTTGTTTCCGGCACCGTTGTGGTGGACAACAGCGCCGACCCGGAGAATCCGCCGAAGACCGACGTTGTCGCCGTTGACTATCAGGGTTAAAACGACACAATAGAAAACGCGCCGGCTGTGAACCGAAGTTCACCGCCGGCGCGGTTTTTGTTTCTAGATTAACGGCGGCTATCCGCGGCGCTGCCGCAGGGCCGACAGGGCCAGGTCGTTGGCCGCCTGCATGCCCGTCTGCAGCGCCCCCTGCATCCAGCGGTGGAGCGCGGAGATGTGTTCCCCGGCAAAGAAGACCCTGCCGTTGTATTCCGGCAGCGTCATCTCGTAGGAGAACAGGCTTTTCTGTTCCGGCGCGTAAAAGCAGAGGGCGCCGCGGAAGGTGGGCTCCTGATTCCAGTTGACCGCCTTGAAGCCGAGAACGGTATTGCGCACGTAGGCTTCCGGCAGGCCGTGCACCTCCGCGATCTCCCGGACCACTTCCGAGAACAAAACATCCTCCGGCTGGTTTAAAAGCCGCGTCGTGTCCAGGCCGAAGTTGTACGACGCGGTGATAACGCCCGGTTCGTCCGTGTCGGGCCTGTTGAAATCGATGGTGTTGTCGGGGCCCGTCAGCGCTTTTGCATGGTCGTTCGTATACCAGATGGAGCGGATCGGCAGGTCGGTATAGGATGGGCCGCCGACGATGCCCTGCTTCTCCCAGAAGCGCTCGCGGCAGTACAGGAGCGTTTTTTGCGCCGGCGTATAGTTGACCTCGGTGATGGCGCGCATTTTCAGGCCGGAAAACAGCGGCTCGATCTCCACGTTGCGCAGCGTGGAGAAGGGGATGGCGCAGACCACGTAATCAAAAGTGTCCAGCCAACCGCCATCGCCGTCCCCTGTCTGAAGGCGCAGGGTCACGCGGCTTAAGCCGTCGGTTGCGAAAATGCCGGTGACAAGGCTCCCGGCCCGGTAGGTGACGCTGCCCAATGCCGAACCTTCAATGTCCGGATACGGGTTTTCGTCGAAAAATGACTCGTAAAACGCGGCGGGGAGCCGGGCAATTCCCCCGGGTATTGTATATAAATAACTGATGGAGGCGGGGTAAACCTCCTGTATGTAATCCACGTAGCTGTTGTACAGATTGCCTGACAAAAGCGGTACAAATTCGGTCGTGAGATTGATGGCGCCCTGGGTCAGGCCCGCTTGCGATAGGAGCCTCATGCTCGGCAGGTTATTCCACTCAACAGCGCGCCCAGAGTATTCCCGCAGCACCTGAATGATCTGCGCGCGCTCCTGCGTGGTGGCCTCCAGAAGATGGCTGTTTAGGCCGGTTTCCAGCAGCGCCTGCCAGCTGGTTTGCCGCTCCGCAGGGCCGAGTTCGTACCTGGGGTTGATGTATTTGGTGACGTTGCTGCCGTCGTCGTCGTTCCGGACGCGGATGTTCTTCATATAGGCAAAGCCATAGGGATTGGTTTGGATAAACGGCGTTGTGGGGAGCTTGAAGAGCTTTAAATAGTGCCAGACCGTTTCATGCCCCACCGGGATGCGCATGGGGCCGAATTCGCCGTAAGCGCCCAGACCGGGGCCCTCGTCAAAATAGTATGTATACACACGGCCGCCCACCCGGTCTGTCAGCGCGTCATAAACCGTCACGTCGCAGCCCGTTTTTCGCAGCTCATAAGCGGCGGCCAGGCCGGCTAGCCCCCCGCCGATGACGCCGACGCGGACGCCGCGGAGGCTGCCGGGCTGTGCGATTTCGGTGATCGGCCGGGGCGGCGCTGTCAGGCGCAGGATGGTATCCATATCCTGCGGCCAGCCCAGGCTGGTCAAAGCATACTGTAAAATGAAGCGCCGCTCCTCATCCGACGGATTGTCCGGCTGCGGCGGATAAAATTCATACTGGCTGTTCAGATTCATAAAACGCCTCCGTTCATAATTCCCGACAGCATGAAATGCGTCATTATAGAATATGAACGTGGGGGCGCAAAGGTTACTGCCGGCGGCGGTGCTGAACAATGCCGGGGATTGTGTTATAATAAAAACCTATTACTCATGCGGCGAAGTTAAGGAAGGTCAACATGAAAAATAATTCAATGGCAGGCATTTTGCTTGTTACCGATCTGGACGGGACGCTGGTGACGGACAAGGGCGTCATACCGGCGCGCAATATGGAGGCTATAAAGCGCTTTATCGATAAGGGCGGGCTTTTCACCTTTGCGACGGGCCGGTCGGTGCTGGGCACCGAGCGGTTTGCATCAAAGGTCCCCCTCAACGCGCCGTGCGTCGTCTATAACGGCGGGGGCATCTACGATTTCCGTACGAAAACGCTCCTGTGGAGCCACTATCTGCCCGGCATCTTCATGGAGCTGGTGGACGCCGTTAAAAAGCAGTTCCCGGACGTGGGGATCGAGGTCTACGCCGGCGGCGGGGTTTATTATGTCAACAGAAACGAGTATACAAAGGCCCACATCAGCCTTTTGGGAATAGACGGCGCCGACAGCGCCGGGGAACAGGATCTGCCCAGGAGCAACAAGGTTCTCTTCTGCGGCGACGCCGGCCGGCTTATGGAGGTGTCGGCCTGTCTGGAGGGGATGCCCCACGACGGCTGCGAATTCGTGTTTTCCGGCCCCACCTATTTTGAGATTTTACCGGCGGGGATTACGAAAGCGGCGGCCGTCAAAATCCTCGGCGGCATGCTGGGCGTCGCGCCGGAGCGGGTTATGAGCATCGGCGATTATTATAACGACATCGAGATGCTGAAAGAGGCCGCCGTCAGCGCCGTGCCGGACGGCGTGCCGGCGGAGGTCCGGGCGGCTGCCGATTTGGTGGTCGGCCCCTGCGAGGGCGGCGCCGTGGCGGATTTCATCGAGCATCTGGAAGCCCGGTTCGGTTAAGGTATCGCCGCTTTACCGGCGGAGAGCGTCAGGAAGCGGAGAGGTCTGCCGCATCCAGGCACTTTTTAAAGGCCGTGGGCAGGGGATAGGCCTTTTGCAGCTCGTCGGGCGTTGCCCAGACGAAATCCGGCGCTTGTTTCCGGCACCGGATATGGTAGCAGGTCATGTCCCACCGCACGTGGGTGAAAACGTGGCGGCGCTCGGCTGACTTTATGAGCGCCGCCGGCTCGACGCCCCAGCCGGCGGCCGTGGCGACGGCATCCGTGTCAGAAAGCCGGCCGGCGACATTCGGCAGCTCCCACAGGCCGGCGAGCAGCCCGCCGCCGCCGCGGCGGCGCAGGGCGAGTTTGTTTTCGCAGGTGAGGATGAAAACTGTGTGTGATTCCCGCCGCTTGTCCGCCTTTGGCGCCTTAACGGGCAACGACGGCGCCGTGCCGTCCTTTTTTGCCCGGCACAGCGCCTTAGCCGGGCAAATGTCGCATTTCGGCGGCCCGTTCGGGACGCAGACGACGGCGCCCAGCTCCATCAGGCTCTGGGTAAAATCGCCCCGGCGCTCCGGCGGGAAAATTTCACGGAGCGCATCGGCAATGCGCTTTTTCATCGCTTCGGTCACCGTGTCCGAGATGCCCGCGATCCGCGTGATGACCCGGATGACGTTGCCGTCCACGGCGGGGGTGGGCAAATTGAAGCAGATGGACGCGATGGCTCCCGCCGTATACGGCCCGATCCCCGGCAGGGCGGCAATCGCCTCGTAGCTGCCCGGGAACCGGCCGCCGTATTCACGGACAATAAGCCGGGCAGCTTTCTGCAAATTTTTCGCGCGGGTGTAGTAGCCCAGGCCCTCCCAGAGCTTTAACAGCGCCTGCTCCTCGGCGTTCGCCAGCGCGCCGACGGTGGGGAAGGCCTCCAGAAACCGGCCGTAGTATTTTTTAACGGCCTCCACGCCCGTCTGCTGGAGCATGACCTCAGAAATCCAGACGTGGTAGGGGTCCCGGTCGCGCCGCCAGGGGAGCGGGCGCGCGTTCCGGTCGTACCAGCTCAAAAGCAGCCAGGGCAACCCGGCCGGCAGGGCGTATTTAGATTTTTCAGCGATATCTGACATAAGCTCTCCGGCATTTTAGTTTAAGTGATTATGCCGCCATTCTACCACAAATCGCGGCGGCGGGGAACGGTGCGCCGGGAGGTTGACACGGCCGGAGCCGGGCATATACAATGGGGGCAGAACAAGTTTGCGTAAAGGAGGCGTAGAATGCGCCTGTATGACTTTACCGTGAAGGACGAGCAGGGGAACGATGTGCCGCTGTCGGCCTATGAAGGCAAGGTGGTCCTGGTGGTCAACACCGTCACCGGGTGCCCCTATACGGAGCAGTACGACGGCCTGCAGATTCTCTACGTCCGGTATCACGACAAGGGGCTGGAAATCCTCGATTTCCCCTGTTATCAGTTTATGGAGCAGGAGGCGGACGCGGCGGAGATCTACGCCGTACGCAAGGTGCGCTACGGCGTGACGTTCCCCCAGTTTGCCAAAATCCATGTCAGCGGCGAGAAGGAAGCGCCCTTGTACGCCTGGCTGAAAACCCAGAAAAAGCCCCTTTTCGGGAAGGGGGATATCCGCTTGAATTTCACCAAATTTCTGGTGGACCGCAACGGCGCCGTCGTCAAGCGCTATTCGCCCGAGGTGAAGCTTAAAAAGATTGAAAAGGATATTCAAAAGCTGCTGGCGGAGAAATAACGGGTAGCGCCGTATAAACCGAACGAAAACAGAGACGATGTGGCCGCATATGCCGGTTACGCCGCCTCTGTTTTTTTGAGCGGTCTATCCGTTTAAGCCCCGGCTGTTGGAGCAGTAACTCCGGCAGCCGGGGCTTGCTTCGTTTTTACACTACGGGGCCATCTCACAGAATTGGATGGTGTAGCCGTCAACGGTCGTCACCGTGCAGTATCGGCCGCCCCAGGGCTGGAGCGGCGACAATTCGGTGATCTGCTCCCAGCCGCTGTTTTTGACATAGCTGTACAGTTTTTCAAGGTTATTCACATTGACCCAGGCCACTCTTGCCTTGGCAGGCTCGCCGGGGAAGAAGAAGATGCCGTCAAAGGCCGATACGCCGGCATTGACAATCTCGCCGGGGAAAGAGCCGGCACAGCCGTAGGTGCCCGCGCCGTTTTCGTCCCTGGCGACGACGGCGGCATACCAGCCCAGGACCTCCTCAAACCATTTAACGGTTTTGTCCATATCCTGCGTGTAGTAGACGGGGATCGCGTGCTGGGCAAAGGTATAGCCGCGCTCGTTGATCTTTTCAATCATATCGCTCTTCCTTTCATAAACAGACTGAATGGATATTTTAGGAAGCGAACGCAGCGCACACCCGCGGCTGCGCGCCGCCGCGGGCGTTATGCCGTGGAATTGGGTAAACGCTCTTGAGAAGCTCTCAGGCGATTCATACCCGTATTTCAGCGCCGTATCGATGACCTTTCCCTTCGTTTCCTGCAGCTCTTTCCCCGCCAGCGTCAGGCGCCGGTACCGGATATACTCGCCCAGTGTCAAATCGCAGAGGACGGAGAAGATGCGCTGCAGGCGGGAGGAAGACATATAGCTCTGGGCCGCGATGTCCTCGATTTTCAACTCATCGGTGAGATGCGCCTCGATGTAGTCAATCGCCCGCTGCAGCTGTGTTACCGTATCCATTCGTTCACTTCCTTCCTGTTTATGATTATAGGCGTAGGCAAACCCGGTTTCATGATATTCCCCGCCCGATGCTGCTAGGTAACGGCCTCCCGGACCCGGACGAGGGCGAGGGTGTGGCCGCTGCCGTTTTGCCGCGCTATTGTATATCTATGTTTTTTACCTGGGGCGGCGGTTGGCTGTTATTGCCGGCAATACAGTCTCCCACAGCCTCATAAATGAGTTTTCCGTACGCCCTTATGTGTTCTGAGGCCTCCGGCGGCAACCGTTCCAGCAGCTTTGACGCCATATGCATTTTAAATTTGACAATGTTTTTAATCAATGCCTCATGCATCCTCTCCACCTCCAAACCAGATATTCAGTCTGCTGTCCTCAAATTTCGCCTTCTTGACCGACAGCGCTGCGATTGTTCTGGGCAGCGTGATGTTGCGCTTGACGGCGCCGACCCGAACGAACAGTTCGTCACCCTTTTGATTGAGGGACAAGTCATCCTTTTGAGAAAAGGGAATGTCGATGGTAAAGACGTAGTTATCCCCGTCCTTCGTAAACTGCTGGGCCCGGCCGGTGTATTTGATATCCGTTGGATCATCGTCGCCGAACACCTCCCAAGACAGCCGGTCAAGAACAGGGAGGCCGACAATTTCCGTTTCAAACAGCGGCGCGGTGAAGATCGGGATGGGCGAAAAGCTGTCGCTGATTTCGGCCATGTATTTATTCTGGATATCCTTCCAGGCTTTAAAATAACTGTCGGTGACGCTCTGGGGAATTACCCGGTTGACAATAACGGCGTCTACGTTAAAGTTGTAGATATTCAGATAGGTAAAGCTGCGCTGGGCCTCCTTGACCACCATCTTCTCGGGGTTGACCACAATTCGGATGCTTGTCGTCTCCCTGTCGGAAAATACCCTTTTCATCTCATCCAGCGCGTCGTACATGCGTTCCATCTCATCAAGTACGTCTGTTGACGGCATGGGGATTTTGAGGAGAGGCTCGACGATCGGGCCGGCGACCTTGATCGCTTTTCTCTTCAGCGGAAAGAGCTTTTCCATCCACCAGCGCATCATTTCCGGAAAGCTCAAAA
Source organism: Sporobacter termitidis (assembly GCA_029267955.1). Classification (GTDB taxonomy): domain Bacteria; phylum Bacillota; class Clostridia; order Oscillospirales; family Oscillospiraceae; genus Sporobacter; species Sporobacter termitidis_A. The sequence goes on from JAJUHI010000007.1 coordinate 21,078, forward strand.
GCGCCAGGGTTTCGCCGGTGGGCGCGCAGTCGATGATTATAACGTCAAACCGGCCTTCTTTGTAATAACCCAGGATACGTATGAGGCTGAGCAGGTCTTCCATGCCGGGGAACACCGTCAGCTCCTCGGTGGTGATGTCCCTGACGGCCTTGGCGGTAAACAGGTCCGTAAAATACTTCTGGATGACGCCCCAGCCCTGCTCCACCTCGTGGATGGTGTCGATTTCCTGTGCCCATAAATTCTCCGCCAGCTCCATCGGTTCGTTTTGCAGCTTGATGTCAAAGCAATCTCCGAGGCTGTGGGCCGGGTCGGTACTGACGACGAGGGTTTTCTTCCCGTCTTTGGCGCTTTTAACCGCCGTGGCCGCGGCAATGCTTGTTTTACCGACGCCGCCCTTGCCTGTATAAAGAATGATGCGCATAGACGTGCCTCCAGTTCAATTATTTCTCAAATGGAATATTTCGAATTTCGAAGTAAAGAGAGCGAAAAAAGACCTCATTCGATGCTGATTTTTCTCAGTTCGGATGCGCTGGGGGCTTCTTCGGCCGCCAGTTTTTCCCGCAGGCCGCGCGTTATTTTTAAAACAATGCCAATTAAGGCGCTGGCTTCTTCTTCGCTGAGCACCTCCAGCGCCATGTTGATATAGTCGGTGATAAGGGCATGAAAACCGGCCAGCAGCTGCCGGCCTTCCGGCGTCAGACAGACCACGACGATGCGCCTGTCCGTGTCGCTTCTGCTGCGGCTGACATAGCCCTTTTTCACCAGCCGTTCGACAATGCCGTTGGCCGTGCTCATGGGCGTGTTCAGATATTCCGCAAGCTCCGTCATGGTAATATCCCCGCGTTTGTCAATGAACAGCAGAGAGAGGATTTCTGTTTTCGAGAATTTCATGTCTAGCTGCAGCCAGCTCTCCGGGAAAAAGAGCGGCTTTAAATTCTCCAAAAACAGGTCGAGAATGCTGTCCGCGTCCATTAATTCGCCTCCGGAATATTTCTGATATCGAAATAATAGCACGCGCCGCGCGTCTTGTCAATATATAGAAACAAAACTTCTGGTTGTACCGACAAGCGCCGGCGCGCAGCGACGCCGGCGCCATGGTATCCGCGTGCGTAACGGCGCATGAAAACCGGGCCGCAAAGCCTTTTATGTGAGGCTTTGCGACCGGGGTTAAATCCTTATGTATTGCCGCCTGCCGCGATGTCGGCGGCGGCCTCCCGGGCCCAGATGAGGGCGCGGGTATGGCTGTTGCCGTTTAAAAGGAGCGGGTAGTCCACCCCGTGCAGGCCGCCGGCCACATTGCCCACGGCGTAAAGGCCGGGGATGGGGTTGTGGTCCTTGTCCAGAACCCGCATTTTTGTGTCGGTGAGCGCACCGCCGAAGACGTTGAGGAGCGCTGGGCCGAACTTCAGCGCGTAGTAGGGCGGCTTCGTGATGCTGGTGAGCATCTCGGGCCGTTTGCCGTAGTCCAAATCCTTCCCCAGCTTATACAGCTCATTGTACCGGTTCACCGTGGCCACAAAGGTGTCCACGGGCACCTCCATTTTCTCTGCCAGCTCCTCCAGTGTGTCGGCGACGAGGCAGGCGCCCTTTTTGATGTAGGCGTCAATGGCTTCCTTCACCCCGTTGTTCTCGTCCCAGGGCTGCCCGTACTCGGCCATCAGCGGCTCGCAGAACTGGCCGCCGGAGATGTGGATGCGCTGGCCGATATCCTCAAACCACTTGCTGTCGAAAATCGACCAGGCCCAGTCGCCGTCGCCCCACTGGGGCTGCATCAGAATGCGGACGGATTTGGCCTGGCTCCAGGTGTCTTCGTTCATAAAGCGCTGCCCGCGGCGGTTGACGTGTAAAAAGAAGAAGCTGTACATGGCGTAGGAGATGAGATGCAGGGACAGCGCCCAGCTGGCGTCCTCCATGGCCGCGCCGATCCAGTAGGCCATTTTATGGCCGTCGCCGGTATTGAGCCCAGCCGGGAAATAGCCGTTTTTCTTGGGCCGGAGGCCCAGGGGGCAGTATTTGGCCAGCATCTCCGGGTCCCCGCCGATATCGCCGGTGGCCAGAATGACGGCTTTGCGGCCTTTAAAGCGCCGGTACCTGCCGTCTTCCCCCTTCGCGATAAACGCCGTAACGCGGCCGTCCTTCATCTCCAGCTGCTCGGCCCGGGTTTTGCGGATGATCTGATTGCCGCCCTTTAAAATGACCTCCTGGAGAATCTCGCAAAAGAGAAAGGCGCCGAACCACTTATAGTGGCTGCCGGGCTTCTTCACAAAATAGTGGGTGGCGGGGTATTCGGTGAACTCCGGGCCCTTGTACTGGCCGCCGTACAGGTGCAGCTCGCACTCGCCGCCGGCAAGGTCCAAAAGCCACTGGACGGCCTCCTCGCTCTTGTTGATGTACAGCCACAGGAGATCCTCGTTGACGCGGCTGCCGGAGGTGTGCATCCACCGGCGGGCGAACTCCTCCTTGTCGACTTTTATCCCCAGCCGCCGCATGACGGGAGAATCCAGGCAGGCGATATGGGCGCCGTGGGCCACCAGGCCGTCGTGCTTATCCACCACAATGACGCGCATGCCCAGCTCCGTGCAGCGCGCCCCGGCGGCAAGGCCCGCGATGCCGGCGCCGACAACGACCACGTCGGCCTCCAGCGTCTCGGCAATCTGATCCTCCGGTATCGGCGGCGGCGGCGTCTCCCAGGCGTACCGGGGCTTCGTTTTGACGTTGTCAGGGTCGTTGACCGCGCCGACGAATAACGCGCGGTCTACAGGCTCAAACTCCGGGACTTCGGCTATATTGCGTTCATCTGACATAACGGCGATTCCCCCTTATTGTCTTTTTATGGGTATCGTATCAGGCCGGCGACTACTTGACAAGACAAAATGCGGACACGGTATCCCCTCCGGGTTATGCCGGTTTGCGTCAAAAGAAAATATTGACAAAGGAGCGGGAACAGGTTATATTAAGTGTACTAATACAGCTAATACAGTTAATACACTCGGCGGTCTCGGAGGGAGGTATGATGAATGATAACGCTCAATTTCAGAGATCCGCGGCCGATCTACGAGCAGATCATGGATGGGCTGCGCCGGCTGGTGGTTACCGGAGCAATCCGGGCGGATGAGAAGCTGCCCTCGGTAAGGGAGCTGGCCGCCAGCCTGTCCATTAATCCCAACACCATACAAAGAGCTTACAGGGAGCTGGAAAACGAAGGGTACGTCTATACCATATCGGGCAAGGGGACCTTTGCCGCGCCGCGGCAGGAGGTCAACAGCGCCCGCGGTAATACGAGCCTGAAGCAATTTGACGAGGCGGCGGCGGAGCTTTTGTACATGGGCTACACCAAAGAGCAGCTGAAAGAACGCATCGACACGATAACAAGCGCGAAAGGGGCGTGTGACAATGATTGAGGTAAAGGGACTGGTTAAAAAGTTCGACGGCTTCCGTGCCCTGGACGGCGCCAGCCTGACGGTTGAAAGGGGCGCCGTTTACGGGCTTGTGGGCCCCAACGGCGCCGGGAAATCGACGCTGATCCGGCATCTGGCCGGGGTATACAGGCAGGACGAGGGGCAGGTGCTAGTGGACGGCAGCCCCGTCTATGAAAACATCGAACTTAAGGCGCGCATCGCCTTTATACCGGATGATATCCATTATTTCATGCAGGCCAGCACGCGGGATATGATGCGGTTTTATAAGGGCTTGTACCCGCAGTTCGACATGGAGCGGTATGAAAAGCTCCGGGAGGTCTTTAAGGATATCGATGAAAAGCGGAGTATCCGGCGGCTGTCGAAGGGCATGCAGAAGCAGAGCGCCTTCTGGCTGGCCGTCTGCCGCAGGCCGGAGATCATCCTGCTGGATGAGCCTGTGGACGGCCTTGACCCGATCATGAGAAAGCAGGTTTGGAGCATCATTTTGTCGGACGTCGCCGAGCGGGGCACAACGGTGCTTGTCTCCTCCCACAACCTCCGGGAACTGGAGGACGTCTGCGACCACGTGGGCATCATGGACAGAGGAAAGGTCGTATTGCAGCGGTCCGTATCCGACCTGCAGGGGAATGTCACAAAGATTCAGGCGGTTTTTGAAAACGGCCTGCCGGAGCTGCCGCCAGAGCTGGAGGTTATGCACCTGTCACAGTCGGGTCGGGTCTATACCCTGATTATCCGCAGCAGCCGGGAGGAAGTGAAAAACAGACTGGCGTCTCTGTCGCCGCTGCTGTTGGACGCGGTACCCCTGACGCTGGAGGAAATATTTATCTATGAGCTGGGAGGGCAGGACGATGCCGTTAAAGACATCTTGGTTCAGTAAGACGCTGTTTGTAAAAAACGTCACCCGTTTTTGGCCGGTTTGGACGGCTTATACGCTGATTTGGCTGTTTATGATGCCGCTCAATCTCTTAAGCCTGATATCCGCCCACACCGTTTACGGGCAGGCGCGTGATGCAGTCGAAGACATCATCAGGAGAAAATTAACTTACAGTGTATTTGATACCGGCCTGAATATGGCCATTATCTTCGGCATTCTGGCGGTGATGGCGGTGTTTTCTTACCTGTACGCCGGCAGAAGCGCGGGGCTTATTCACATGCTCCCCGTCCGGCGGGAGGGCCTGTTTGTCACCAATTACATCTCCGGCCTGAGCTTTCTGGTAATACCGAATCTGGTGATCCTTTTTATCTCGGCAATCCTTTTGCGCCTTAACGGGTTTGCCGTGTCCCAGGCGCTCTGGTCCTGGTTTGGGGTCATGACCTCCATGACCGTACTGTTTTACTCCTTTGGCGTTTTCTGCGCCATGTTCACGGGCCACATCCTCGCGCTGCCCGTCTTTTACGGGATTCTCAACTTCCTTGCCGTCAGCCTTGAAGAGCTTATTGAATTGGTGCTCGGCAGGTTTATTTTCGGTATGGCGGCGAACAGGCAGCTTACCCTGGGGTTCCTGTCGCCCTATTACATGTATGATGAACTGGGCGCCGCCGCCCATGACAATCAGATAGAGGGCTGGGGCGTGATCCTCGGCTACGCGGCCGCGGGCATCGTGCTGTCGGCGCTGGCGCTGCTGATTTACAGAAAACGGCACGTTGAAACCGCGGGCGATATTGTGGCGGTCAAACCCGTCAAGCCGATCTTTAAATATGGCGTCGCCTTCTGCTTTGCGCTGGTTTTCGGGCTCATTTTGTATACGACTTTGGAGGATACCGGTGCGGCAAAAAGCATATGGCTGCTTTTAGGCTGCATGCTCCCGTCGGGATTTGTGGGGTATTACGCGGCGGAGATGCTGCTTAAAAAATCCTTCCGCGTCATCAAATCGGGGCTGCGCGGCTGGCTTGTTTTCAGCCTGGTGCTGGTGGTGCTGACGCTTACCGCCAAGCTGGACATTTTCGGCTATGAGCGGCGGGTGCCAGAGGCCGCCCAGGTCAAGGAGGCTTATGCCGGGATGCATGCCAGCTACTATGGCAGAGAAATAGCGCGGCATTACAACAACCGCAACGGCGTCGTTTCCGACGGGCCCGAGGACATCCGGGACATTATCCGCCTGCACGAGCTGATCGTTAAAAATAAAGCGGCTATCGAAAAATCCAATGACCCGGAGGTGCTGCAAAACGGCAGCTACGCCTCGGTGGACATCCTTTACCTGTTAAGCGACGGTAAGGTAGTCAATCGCAGCTACAGTATTCCGGTAACCGACGCGCTGCTGGAGCAGCCGGATTCTCCCGCAGCGGCCTATGAGGAACTGCTCAACTCGCCGGAAAATATACAGAACCGGCATTTCCCCGACGGGCTGACGATGCTGAATTTCGGCAACTGCATCGTCAACCCCAATTATCCGGCGGCTCCGGAGGATATGCCCGGCTATATAACCCTCAGCCAGGAAGAGGCGTATACGCTGTACAAGGCGGTTATTAGGGACATGCAGGAAGGGCGCATCGGCAAAATGTATCTGTACCGCAATGACGCGGTCACGGACAGCTTGTACACGTACACGATCAGCTTCCAGCTCACCGGCGATTTCCCGGAATGGACCGGCTATGACGGCGCGGACTGGATGCCCGAATACATCGACGTTACATTGACGCTTGAAAAGGATTCCGTCCATACGATCGCGGCCCTGAAAGACCTGGGGGTGCTGGACGAGAGCCGGCTTGCCACCGAAAAAGAGGCCGAGGAATATTACTACGCATCAAGAAAGAATATAGACTCACCCGCTTAAAGAAATGCCGCCGGGCCCCCGGCGGCATTTTCGCTTTGCGGTGCGGTACGGGGCGGTTTAAGTTGACAAGCTGTTGGGAACGGCATATAATAGGCCCCGGCAATATGATTGCTTGGCGAAGGGCGGGGAATGATATCCTCAGCCTTTTTTTAATGATTTTTGGAGTTGCTATGACATTTAACGAGTTACATTTGATTGATCCGCTGCTGGAGGCCGTCAGAAAGGCGGGGTATGAAACGCCCACCCCCATACAAAAAGCCACGATCCCGCTGGTGCTGGAAGGCAGGGACGTCCTCGGCTGCGCCCAGACCGGGACGGGGAAGACGGCGGCCTTCGCCCTGCCGATTCTGCAGCGGCTTACCGGGACGGACGCCGGGGGCCGGGGCGGCAAAAAGCCCATCCGGGCCCTGGTCATTGCGCCGACCCGCGAGCTGGCGATCCAGATTTCCGAGAGCTTTGACACGTACGGGGCGGGGCTGCCCTTTAAAAACTGCGTCATCTGCGGCGGCGTCCGGCAAAACCGGCAGATTGAGCGTTTGAAGGAAGGCGTTGATATCCTGGTGGCCACGCCCGGGCGGTTAAACGACCTGATCGGCCAGGGCTTTATCCGGCTGGGCCAGATTGAGATTTTTGTCCTGGACGAGGCCGACCGGATGCTGGACATGGGCTTTATCAACGATATCCGCCGGATACTGCACTATATCCCGAAAACACGGCAGACGCTGTTCTTTTCCGCCACGCTGCCCCCCGACGTGGAGCGGCTGGCGATGACCATCCTCAATAACCCCGCCGCCGTGAAGGTGGACGCCGTCAACAGCGCGGTGGATACCGTCACCCAGTCCCTTTACTACGTGGACAAGGTCAACAAGACAAAGCTGCTGGCCAAGCTCCTGCGGGAGCCGGACGTGCACAGCGCCCTTGTGTTCACCCGGACGAAGTACGGGGCCGACAAGGTGGTCAGGGAGCTTATGCGGGAGAATATCCCGGCCAAGGCCATCCACGGCGACAAGTCCCAGAACGCCCGGCAGGCGGCCCTGCACAGCTTTATGACGGGGGACGCGAAGGTGCTGGTGGCCACGGATATCGCGGCCAGAGGCTTGGATATCGCGGAGCTTTCACACGTATTCAACTACGATATCCCCGAGGACCCGGAGACCTATATCCACAGGATCGGCCGGACCGGCCGCGCCGGGCATACCGGCGTTGCGGCCAGCTTCTGCTGCTATGACGAGCTGGAAAGGTTGTTTGCCGTCGAGAAGCTCATCGGGACAAAAATCCCCACGGTGGACAGCCCGTATCCCATGCAGGTCTGCACCTACTCCACCGAGGAGCGCAGGCCGAAGCCGGCCCGCCGGCAGCAGCCGTACCGGCGGCGCCGAAACCGCCGCTGACAGTAGCATACAACATATAAAGCCAGGCTTATATTCCGGTACATGGATATAAGTCTGGCTTAAATTTCAACGCACACAACGCATCGGCACATGCATATTTCGTATTGGAAAGGCTTTGATTTGAAAGGCGCCCTTTGCTAAAATTATAGAAGCAGGACGCAATAATAACATCAAGGGGGTCTGTCCA
>JAJUHI010000008.1 GCA_029267955.1 Sporobacter termitidis
CGGATGGTGTGAGATTATCTTTTTGCGCAAGCGCCAACATACGGTCGTAATTTTGCCGTATATATGTGTCCGCATTTTCCCTGATCAGTTGCTTCAGCTGCTTTTCCTTCTGCATGCGCTGATCTGTGGCGTCGCCAAAAGCTTTTAAAGCTGCCGGATCGTTGATGTCTAAATGTTTGCTCGTTTGGCGCTTGAGCTGATCGATCTCGTGAGTAAGCTTTGCGGCGACAGCAGCAAAGTTCTCCGGAGCTGGTTGTCCTTTCAACATCATATACGGAGCTGCCGCTATCATATCATTATACGCCTGCGCCTCCAGCAGGCCGGGGTCGGCGAAGGCGGAGAGAACAGGCGAAGAGGGCGTGTCTGAGCTGCTTTCAGCAGCCCGCAGCTTCCGGAACTCGTCGCCCGACGCAGCATCGGAGGAAAACATCGCCGCGCCGTAGTCCGCGGCGTCCTCGAACTGCGCCCAATAGGCCGCGTCCTCGGCCACCGTGTTGGCGTAGGCGGCAATGCCGTTCAGGTCGCTTTTAATGTTGGCAATCGCCTCGTTGGCCCAGGCGTCACCGTAAACGCCGCGCAGGGCTTCCACATCATTCAGAAGGGAATAGGCCGTGTCGGAGAGCTTTCTAAGCACGGTGTTGAAGGCGGCGGCGAATCTGTCGGCGTCGTTCCGGTAAGTATCCAGGTACCCGTCCCGGAAGCGGTCCTCCAGCGTGCGCATGATGCTCTTAACATTGGTCGTATAGTCCCGCAGCTTCGTCTCAAAGCCGCTGGCATCGGCGGCGCTCTTCGGATCAAAGCGGTACCAGTCGGCCAGGGCCGGGTCGAGGCTGACGGCGGGCGCTTTGTAAAAGGGCGCCAGGTCGTCAAAATAGGCCAGCTTATCAGCCTCGGGGCTTTTTTGCTCAGTGTCAGATGGCTGCTGCTTGTCCGTAGCGTCCGCAACGATTTGCCGGGTGTATGCCGTGATGGGGTCTGCGGCGGCGGGGGGTTGCTGCTTTTTCGTCGTCCCTGTAACGGTCTGCAGGGTATACGCCGTAATGGGGTCGGTAGAGGCGGGGCGTATATTTGACAGCGCCGCGGCGTTCATGGGGTCGAGGACGGTATTGATGTAGCTTGGGGAACGGGATGGCCTCTGGGGAGCGGTGCCGGTCCCCGACGGGGCGGCAGATATGTAGCCGGTCGATTTCGCGGTACGGCGCGGATTTCGTTGCACATTTCCCATGGTCGGCCTCCATATAATTTAATGTACGGCAACCTTACCGTTTTCCCAGGCAGACAAGCCGGCGCATCACCTTTCGCCGGGCTTCGGCGGCGGCCTCGGGCGTTTTGCGGAAGGAGCAGGGCGTTGTTTCCTTCAGGCAGTAAACATCGTCCAGCGCCCGGCAGGAGGGCGCTCCGGACTTGTCGATGTAAAAGGCAAAGCAGTTCTGGCGGCGGTTTTCCCTGCCGGGCAGAATTTCCAGCTTCTTTCTCGGCATTGTAATCTCCCTTTCTCCGTTGTGGCGGTAAGTTTAATTGGCTCCGGGCCGGTCCGGCCGCTTAAAGGCTTGTCCGCGAAAAGCTGACGGTGCGGTGCTCGCAGCCGAGGAGCTCCGCCCGTTCGACGAGGCTCATCTCCTCAAAACGGTCCGACAGGCAGTCGCCGCACAGGGTGCTGCCGTCTTCCCACTCAAAGAGCTCTTCCCCTTCGTAGACCTCGTGCCCGCAGCCGGCGACGATGTAGCGGTCGTCCTCCGGCGGTGTGACGGGTGGCTCGGGCATGTACATAGGCTCTCCCTCCTCTATGCCTGCGACGGGCATCTCCCGGGCGGCATGATAATACATATCCTCCGGCTCATAGGTGATCCTGGGGAGCGGCTGCGCCCCCTGGCGGGGCGTGTACCGCGTGCAGGCGTCCCGCGGGCAGCCTCGGGACCGGTACATTATCAGGCTGTAATCGCAGGTGTTCGTATAGCTGCTGTAGTACCGGCAGTCATGCCGGCAGGCGACGGCATTTTGGACTTCGGCGGCTGTTTCTTTCATACTTTCTCATCCTTTCGTCAAAAATCTCAAATAAAAGGATTGACATTTTGTGGTACATTACTACGAAATTGTCATTGACTATAGGCAAAACTTACAGTATAGTAGGACGTAATGGCACGCCCAAAACAATTGCCGCAACAGCATCCGCGGACATTAGACAGAAACGGCGGCCGGGACGGATGCATACAAAATTGTAGTACACCCTTATGATACCTACAAAAACAATATAAGTCAATAAAAGGTACAACAAAATTGTAGTTTTGTTTGGAGTGACAAAAACATGTATGAACGCTTGGACATTCTGTTAAAAAAACGCGGCATCACACCATACCGCCTGGCGAAGGACCTGGGGATTTCCCAGAGCTGTCTGAGTGAATGGAAGCGTGGTAACAGCATACCCAAGCATGAACGACTTGTGAAAATCGCAAACTATTTCAATGTGCCGGTGGCCTATCTCACCGGAAAAGAAGAAAGCCCCCAAGTTGCCGAGACAAACACGGCCCTTTTGGAGCAGCTGATGGCGCTGGTCAAAGAAAAACTCGCCGCCCCGGAATGGAACGACGAGCAAGCCAAGCAAAATCTGGAATTATTCAATTCTCTTTCTGCGGAGAAGAAGCAGGAGGCCCTGCGCTATCTTCGTACTCTTGTAGAGCAGCAAGAAGCTGAAAAACAATAGATGTATCGCCAAGCTTTTCCTGCAGCATCATAAATTCTTGTTCTTCCAAACAGTCCTCCCCTCCTTAAATCCGGCAGTACGTTTCTACGGATCTATTATATCTTCAGAGTTGAACCATATATTGGACAGACGATATAATCTGCATGCTTGTTCCGTGTTTGTATCAGATATGTGAAATATAACATAAATCCTAATAAATGTAAACACGATGTTGACATAAATTGTTACAAACTGCCTCGTTTTCAAAACGGAGCAGTTTTGAATTTTGTCGAAAAATGGCGTAAAACTACCCCGGTTTTAAGGGAAAATTATTATAAAAAGTGATAAAAAATGTAAAAAATTTGAGAATTGAATGATTCTGGATGAGAATAAATCAGAAATATCGTCCTGTCGAAATTTGTCGAATTGGTTTACAATTTGTTTATAATTATTTTTTAAACGGAATTTTTACTTCCGCCGCGGGCGGTTTTCCGGTATTGCGGAATTGCTAAAAATATGATACGTTGTTGGTGCAGAAAGACAAGCTTTACCTATCCCAAAGACCGGCAAAGCCTGTCCAAAGACAGACTATGTCTGTCTTGCAAAAGCTAAAAAACCAGCCGCAAAGCGGCAGAAAGAAGGACTGAAATATGAGCTGTGAAGCCCGCTTTTTCATTTGTAAGCACTGCGGCAATATCATCACCCTGTTAAACGCCTCGGGCGCGCCGGTATCCTGCTGCGGCGAGGAGATGGCCGAGCTTGTTGCCAACACGGTGGATGCCAGCCGGGAAAAGCATGTCCCCGACGTCACTGTCAGCGGCGACACCGTGACCGTCAAGGTCGGTTCCGTGCCCCATCCGATGCTGGAGGAGCACTATATCATGTGGGTTTATCTGCAGACCGCCAAGGGCGGCCAGCGCAAGTGCCTGAAGCCCGGCGACGAGCCCACGGCCGTTTTCAAGCTGGTGGACGACAAGCCGGTGGCGGCCTTTGAGTATTGCAACCTCCACGGCCTCTGGAAAGCGGATATATAAACAATCACGAACCGGCGACGCGGCCAGCGCCGCCGGTTTAAACTGTCAAAAAACCCGCTTCGCTGGGCTTTTTCGGCGCGCCGCCATGTGCGGACGAAAGAACAGGGATCCGATGACGAATCCCTGTCTTTCCAAGCCGGTGTTCAGCTGCGCGAGAAATAATGTCTGTCTCCTAACTATCTTGCCCATCTCCGGCGCGTTACCGCCCGGATCAAAATGGGCCAGCCGACGTCATTCAACTTAATCATCCCCCGCATCACGCCATAGCGCGATTATTAAGCGACGAACCTGCTTGACCTTATTCTTTTCGGACACCGTTTCTTTAAGAGGCTTAAAGATACCTGACGTGTCCGATTTTATTATGTTTCAGGACGGCCCGATTATGCGGCGGCGGTGACGTAAAAATTGCTATATCTGCAAAAATTTGATTTGAATTCTCCTATATATTGTGATAAAGTTGATAGAAAATAACGCTGCCGTTATGGGCTTTTAAGCCGGCCCGCCGGCGGGCGCGCTGAAGGGGTGATTTTTAATGGCGTTTTTTGAGGATATCGGGAAAAAGGTATCACAGACGGGCCAGGAAGCCATTAAAAAGACAAAGCTTCTGGCGGAAACGGCAAAAATCAATACGCAGATAGCCGCCGAAAAGCGGACGGTTGCCGGGCTGTTCACCCAGATCGGCGAACGGTACTACGAGCTGTACGGCGTCAGTCCGGACGAAAAGCTGACGGAGCTAGTAAGCGCCGTCAACGAAGCCAAAATCAGAATCCGGGACCTGGAGGACCGGCTTAAAGCCCTCCGGGGGCCGGAGAGCTGCGAAAGCTGCGGGGCCCCTTTGAGTACGGGCGCCCTGTTCTGCGCCGCCTGCGGCGCCAAGGTGCCGCAAACGCAGGAAGAGCCGGAGGGAGACGGGCAGTCGTCCCGGGTCTGCGCCGGCTGTATACGCCAGCTGCCCGAAGGGGCGCAGTTTTGCCCCTTCTGCGGGCAAAAAACCGGCTGAGGCCGATTAAACGCATGGTACCGGCGCTTTCGCCCTGGGGGTGAAAGCGCCGCGGATTATGAAGCGCCTATATAATATTCAGTGGGGTTATCATGGCAAGGGAGAAAAAGAAAAAGAAAAAAATCAGACTGCCGCGCTTGTTGTGCCGCTTTTTTGTCATCCTGGCGCTGACCGCCGCGCTGGCTGTTGTGGTTATAAACCGGTATGTGGTTGAAAAAGCGTCAGACTGGATGGTGACGCCGGCGTCGGCGGCGGCGCTGGAGGACGTGGATTGCGTCCTGGTGCTCGGCGCGGGGATTTACGGCAACAAGCACCCGAGCAACATGCTCCGGGACCGGCTTAATAAGTCCATTGAGCTGTACAGGCTGGGCGTGTCCGACCGGCTTTTGATGAGCGGCGACAACAGCAAGGTCAACTACAACGAGGTCAAGGTCATGAAGGATTACGCCGTGAAGTCCGGCGTGCCCTCCGCGCACGTTTTTCAGGACCACGCGGGGTTTTCTACCTATGAGAGCATGTACCGGGCGCGGGATGTGTTCGCCGCGGACAAAATCGTCATTGTCACCCAGCGCTATCACCTGTACCGGGCCGTCTTTGTGGCGCGGGCCCTGGGGCTGGATGCGTACGGCGTCGCCGCCGAGCCGCGGGTGTACGGCGGGCAGGCCTTCCGGGAGTTTCGGGAGATGCTGGCGCGCCCGAAGGATGTGCTGTATTGTATTACAAAACCGCTGCCGACGTTTTTGGGCGAGGTCATCCCCGTGGCCGGCAACGGCGATGTGACGAACTGATACGCGCCGGGTTACCCCCGCCACTGGAATTTCATAATTTACGGAAAACAGGAAAGACTATGGCCTGAGGTTGCATATATGGTTATTCTGTTCGTTTTCTCCGGTATTCTGGCGGCGCTGATTGCCGCCGTCTTTATCGCGCCGGTGGGCATCGATTTCCTGTTTGACACGGTGGCGGCGTCGGCGACGGTCCGCGCCCGCTGGCTCGGCGCTGTCAAGGGGGAGGGCACGGTTTCCGGCGGCGGCATTCACCTGACGCTCCGGCTGTTTTCCGCCCGGCTTTACGCCGGCGCCCTGCGCCCGAAGCGCGGCGCCGAGAATTTTTCGTTGCGCGCGCTTTTAGACGCCGCGGCGCTCTCCGATATCCGTATCAAGTTTTCCTACGGTTCCGACGAGCCGCATCTAACGGGCTACTTCTGCGCCGCCGGGGAATTTATCCGTATCCTTTTGGCGCAGCTGCCCACGGCGGACGTTGTCGTCGAGCCGGAATTTCTGCCGCAGGAGGAATTCTTGACGGTGGCGGCCCGCGCGCGGCTGAATGCCGGCAGAACGCTATGGAATCTGCTTAAAATGCGATTTCACATTAAAAAGCCGCGAAGGAGACACCGCTATGGATCAGCTTAATTTAACGGAAAACGTGGATACCCTGTTTAAAAGTCTGGAGAACTTTACCCAGAACGAGGGCGTCATCGGCAAACCGGTGACGCAGGGGGACAAGACTTTTTTGCCCGTCGTATCCATCACCCTGGGCTACGGCACCGGCAACGCCAGCATGAAGGGCCAGAAGGATACCCAGCCGGCCGCCGGGATGGGGGCGTCGTCAAATAACGCCACAGGCGCGCTGGGGCTGGGCGCCAAGCTCTGCACCGACGCCGTGATCGTCATCGACAATCAAAACGTCTCCCTGCTGCCGGTCAACGCCAATGCCGGCACCCTGGCGGACAAGATCCCCCAGATGATCTCCAGCATGAAGCTAGGGCAGGCCGGCGGGGGACAGGGCCAGAATCAGAATCAAAATCAGGGACAGATGGCCGGCACCCCAAGCTGACACGCTCCGACAAAATAATAAGCCGCCGCCCGGCAATAAGGCCGGGCGGCTTTTATATTGTGTTAGTATTAGCTTTTCAGCAGCTTCCTTCTGGCTTTGTAGTCCGGGAGGATGGATTCGATGAGCGCGTAAAAGGCCTTGCCGTGGTTTTTGTGGCGGATATGGGCCAGCTCGTGGACGACCACATAGTCAACCGCGTCGTCGGGGTAGCGCATGAGCAGGTAGGAGAAGCACAGCCGGTTTTTCGGGCTGCAGCTGCCGAAGCGCTTTTTGGCGCCGGTGATGGTGATGCCGGCGGGCGCCAGGCCCATCCGCGCTGAAAAGTGCGCAACACGCTCCGGGATAACGGCGCGGGCGCGGGCTTTGAGCCGGGCGGCCTCCTCGTCCGTGGGCTCTGGATAGCGCTCGGACCGCCGGCGCTGCTTTTCCAGATGGGCGTCAATCCAGCCGGCGTGGTTTGCCACCAGCCGCTCGATCTCCTCCGGAGCGGCGCGCCGGGGCGCCCGGACGAGGACTTTAAGGTCGGCTGTAATCTCCAGCGCCAGCGTTTTACGGTCCGACCGGATGACGGTGTAGGGGTGTGTCATATCGGGTTCTCCGCTGTTTTTTTTCTTTATAGGGAAAGGTTTTGTCAAAGGCCGCGGCCTTCTCCGGATCCACATTGTAAACACCGGCGTAATGATACACGCCGCCGCCCGTTAAGCTGCCGGGGACAAGCTCTAAGGCCATGAAAGGGTTAAAGGTCTCGCCGGCCGCCGTCGCGGGGCCGAAATCCCTGGCCCGGCGGAAGCCGAAGCGGGGGTAATAATCCGGGTGGCCCAGAATGATGACGGCCCGGTGCCCCATCTCCCGCGCCAGGTCCAGCGTGTGGAAGATCAGCCTTGCGCCGATGCCCCGGCCCTGATATTCCGGCAGGACGGCCACGGGCCCGAAGGTAATGGTGTCAAGCGCTTGTCCTTTGCCGTTAACAACGCGGCTTTTTGTGTAGACGATGTTGCCGAGGATCTTGCCCTTTTGCTCCGCGATAAAATCCAGCTCCGGTATAAACGCCGGGTCCTCCCGCATGACGTGCAGGAGGTAATGCTCGTCGCACCCGGGGCCCATCAGGTTCCAGAAGGCCTCCCGGGTCAGGTTCTCCGTCTCCCGGTAATCCGACGGCAAGGTCCGCCGGAGGGTGATGTCCATATCGCCCGTATACGTAAAGCGGCGCAGACTGGCCCCCTGATGCGCCACCGTCTCGCGCCACATCCCGGCAGGGCGCACCCAGACGCCGCCCTCGCCGTACAGCGCCCGGTAGACTACCATCGGTTCCTCGGTCTCCGAATGGCGGGCGGTAAACAAAACCTCATAATCCTTGCCCTTGTAATGGCGCCAGCGGCCCGGCCTGATATCCTGCATAGCGTCTCCTCAAATCCGCACGGGATGAAAATTGGTCCTGCCGGCAGTGTAACACACATGCCCGGGCGCGTAAAGTGTCTGGCGCGATAACAGTCTGCGGCCGACAGGGGAATTGAAGGCGCGGGCCTGTTATGGGGCATTGCATGTCCCGCCCCGGCAGGGTATACTCAAAGTCAGGATAATTATAACAATACAGAAAAGGAAGGTCTTCTCATGATCATCACACCACCGATTACCAGCATGAAAAACGCCTTCTCCGTGGCCGGCAAAAACGTCGTGGTCACCGGCGGGAACAGGGGCATCGGCCTGGGCATCTCCCGCGCTTTTGCGGAATGCGGCGCCAATGTGGCCATCCTGTGCCGCAACGAGCAGAGCGGGGCCGAGGCCGCGCGGCAGCTGACCGAGCAGTTCGGCGGGCAGCACGCCTTTTTTAAGTGCGACACGTCCCAGCGCGACAGCGTCCGCCAGGCGGTGGAGCAGGTCTATAAGGCTTACGGCCATGTGGACGTACTGGTCAACAACGCGGGCATCGCCGGCCATATCTCCTTTATGGCGGATACGGATATGGCGGTGTGGAACAGTATTCTCCAGACAAATCTCAACGGCCCTGCCAATATGATTCATGCCGTCGGCATGCGCATGAAGGAGGCGGGCCGCGGCGGCTGCATCATCAACATCTCCTCCATCGCCGGGCAGAGCGTCGCCGAATCCCGGGAACATCCGGACCCCGGCTACAACGCCTCCAAGGCGGCGCTGGACCATTTTACCCGGTATCTGGCCGTGGAGCTGGGGGACTGGGGTATCCGCGTCAACGTCATCGCCCCCGGGCCGACCCATTCGGACCTGGACGTCAACCTGCCCAAGGAGACGATTGAGAAAATTGAGAACAGCATGCCCATGCACCGGTTTGGCGAGCCCCTGGAGGTCGGCGCGCTGTGCGTCTTTCTGGCCTCCCCGGCCGGCTGTCAGATCACCGGCGTCGTCATTGCCCACGACGGCGGCATGGTGCTGGTGGGCTGAGGCGTCTGTCATTCCCGCGCAGGCGGGAATCGGAGCCGCCTAATATCACAGGGAAGTGCTTTGATGGAAAAAACCAATGTTATGCGCCTGCTGGAGCAGAAAAAGATACCTTACACGCCCTATACCTACGAGCCGGCGGTGACAGACGGCCTGTCGGTGGCGCGGCAGATCGGCAAAAGCCCGGACGAGGTTTTCAAAACCCTTGTCACCGCCACCGGCGCCGGCGCCCATTTTGTATTTGTCATCCCGGTGTCCGCCAGCCTCGACCTTAAAAAGGCGGCGAAGGCCGTGGGCGTCAAAGCCGTCGCCATGCTAAAGCAGAAGGACCTGCTGCCGCTCACCGGCTACGTCCACGGCGGCTGCTCGCCCATCGGGATGAAAAAGCCGCTGACGACGGTGATTGACGAGACGGCGCTGTTATTCGACACGATCATTGTCAGCGCCGGGAAGGTGGGGTATCAGGTCGGGCTTGACCCGCACCAGCTGGCGGCGCTCACCGGGGCGGCCTTTGCCGATTTGATGACGACTGAAGGGGAGATTTAGATACCGATGACCGACGATGTCCAGCAGCTGAAAAAGCGCTTTGCCGAGCTTGGCAGGCGCGCCTTTTCCCGGCAGAGCTACACCTACACGGAGTTTCTCACCCTCCATGAGCAGGATGTGCTGCTGGGCATGCGCTTTGAACAGGGGACGGCGCCCTTTACCCTCCACGGCGGCTTTGAGGGCGCCGAGCGCCGGCTTGCCCAGTTCGGCAGCGCCGACCTCTGCGGCTATGAGGAAAAGCCGCCAATCGCCTGCGTTTTTATTAAACCCGTCTCCGCTAAATTTGCCGAGGCGCTGACCCACAGGGACTTTCTCGGGGCGCTGATGGGGCTGGGGCTGAAACGGAGCGTCCTGGGGGACATTGTGCTGTCAGACAACGCCGCGTACCTGTTCTGCGTGGAGTCTGTCAGCGGCTTTATCATCGAGAATTTTACCCAGGTCAAGCGGACGACGGTGACAGGCGCGCTGCTGGAGGAGGTCCCGGTGCTTCTAAGCCGCGCGCCGGAGGCGGTCAACGTCAATGTCGCCTCCCAGCGGTTGGACGCGGTGATCGCCGCCGTCTACAGGCTGTCCAGGAGCGAGAGCCAGGCGCTTTTTGAGCAGGACAAGGTCTTTGTCAACAGCCGCCTGACGGGCAGCGCCAGCCTCCAGCCGTCTCCCGGCGATGTGGTGTCGGTGCGCGGCCACGGGCGGTTTGTCTATGACGGCGTCGCCAAAGAGACAAGGAAAGGGCGGCTCTTTGTCACGGTGCGGGTGTATTAGAATAAATTGTATTAAATTTAAAATAATGAGGTGACGGCTTGACCAGAGCGCAGTATGCCGAAATAGAGAATTACATGCTCTCCTGCATGAAGGACAGCGCCCACGACAAGGAGCACATTTACCGCGTGCTGTTTGTGGCGCTGGATATCGCCCGGTTTGAGCCGGATGCGGATAATGATGTACTGATTGCCGCCTGCCTGCTGCACGATATCGGCAGGGCGGCGCAATACGCCGACCTGTCGGTGTGCCACGCCCTGGCCGGCGGGGAGATGGCGGAGGCGTTTTTGAAGAAAGCCGGGTGGGACGCGGGCAAGGCCGGGCATATCCGGGCCTGTATTGAAACCCACCGCTACCGGTCCGACCGGCCGCCCCGGTCCATTGAGGCGAAAATCCTCTTTGACGCCGACAAGATTGACGCTACGGGCACTCTGGGCATCGCCCGGACGATTCTCTACAGGGGCGACAGGACGGAGCCGCTGTACACCTTCCGGGAGGACGGCAGCGTTTCCGACGGCGACGGCGACGAGGCGCCGTCCTTCTTCCAGGAGTATAAATTCAAGCTGGAGAAGCTGTACGGCTTGTTTTGCACAAAGCGCGGCAGGGAGATCGCCCTGTCCCGCCAGAAATCGGCGGCCGACTTCTACGACAGCATGCTCCGGGAGGTGCGCGCGTCCTACGACCCGGGGCGGACCCTTTTGGCGAGATTGCTGGGGGATACCTGATGAATGCTGATGATTTAAGGTGCCCGAAAAGAAAGCACCCAAGGCTAAAGGGTTATGATTACAGTCAAAACGGCTGTTACTTTATAACGGTATGCACGAAGGACAGGCGCAAAGTCCTGGGCGAGGTTGTAGGGCGGGCTGACCTCAGCCCGCCGATAATTAAATTGAGTAAGTACGGGAGCATCGTTGAAGAGCTGATACAGGCGATCCCAAACCATTATGAATATGTCAGTCTTCACAAATATGTGGTAATGCCGAATCATATACATATTTTGCTCATGATTGACAGACCAGATGACGGCGGGCTGAGGTCAGCCCGCCCTACGGTGCAGACAATTATCCATGCACTAAAAGCACTGGTGTCGAAAAGGGTGGGGGGTTCAATTTGGCAAAACGGCTTCCATGATCACATCATCCGTGACGAGGCTGATTATCTCAACCACTGGCAGTACATCGATACAAACCCGGCTAAATGGTCTGAGGATGAATATTATATCAAGTAACAACAAAATGCTCCGGTGAGGTTTTCACCGGAGCATTTTTTAATTCCGTACCTATTTTCTTAGCCCAGCGCTTCCAGAATGGCGGGGATGACCTTGTACAGGTCGCCCACGATGCCGTAGTCGGCAACCTCGAAGATGGGGGCGTTCTCGCTCTTGTTGATGGCGATGATAATTTTGGAAGTCTGCATGCCGGCCAGGTGCTGGATGGCGCCGGAGATGCCGCAGGCTATGTAGATATCGGGCTTGACGGTGGTACCCGTCTGGCCAACCTGGTGGGAGTGGTCGATCCAGCCGGCGTCGACGGCGGCGCGGGAGGCGCCCACAACGCCGCCCAGGCGGTCGGCCAGCTGCTTGATGAGCTTGAAGCCTTCCGGATCACCCAGGCCGCGGCCGCCGGAGACGATGACCTTGGCGTCGGTGAGGGAGACCTTCTCGGTGAGGCCCTTGACAACCTCCAGGACCTTCATGCGGATGTCGCCTTCCTTGAAGGCCACGTTCAGGTTGACAAGCTCGCCCTTCCGGCCGGGGACGCGCGCCGGCTTCTCCATAACGCCGGGGCGGACGGTGGACATCTGCGGCCGGTGGTTCGGACAGAGAATGGTGGCCATGAGGTTACCGCCGAAGGCCGGACGGGTCTGCATGAGCTTCTTGTCCACGGGGTCGATGTCCAGCTTGGTGCAGTCGGCGGTGAGGCCGGTGCCGCACTGAACGGCCAGGCAGGGGCCCAGGTCGCGGCCGATGTGGGTGGCGCCCAGGAGGACGATCTCGGGCTTATACTTGAGGATAGCCTGGTAGATGACCTTGTTGTAAGCGTCGGTATTGTAGGTGGCAAGAGCCGGGTCGTTGGCGTAGTAGACCTTATCGGCGCCGTACTCAAACAGCTCGTCGACAAGATTGTCCACCTTGTCGCCCAGAAGGACCGCGCAGACCTTGCAGCCGATTTCGCCGGCCAGCTTTTTGCCCTCGCCGAGAAGCTCGATGGAAACGCCCATGAGCTGGCCGTCCCGCTGTTCGGCAAATACCCAGACGTCGTGGTACTGGGTGATATCCACGCCTTTTTTCAGGTCCTCGACCTTCTCAATGGCGCCAAAGGGGCACACATCGATGCATGCGCCGCAGCTGGTGCAGGCCGCGCCGATAACGGCCAGCCGCTCGTTCATGGTGATTGCTTCAAAGGGGCAGGCCTTCACACATTTCTGGCAGCCCTTGCATTTTTCGTCAATAACTCTAACAGCCATTTATGTCACATCCCTTCGTCATTAAAGCGCATGCTTTTCTCTGAGCTTCTGGATCAGGGCGGCGGCCATTTCTGGCACGGTGCCGGTCAGCATCTCGCCCTTGCCCTTGGGGGGCGGCGTGAAGCTTCTGAAAACCTGCGTCGGACTGGCGTTGAGGCCGCAGTCGGAAGGGGCGAGGTTGATGTCGTTCTCGTTCCAGATTGTAATTTCCTTTTTATAGGCCTCTTCGATCTGAGCAATTGTCATATAGCGCGGCTCGTTGAGCTCCTTGATGGCGGTGAGGACGCAGGGCATTTTGACCTCGATGACTTCGTAGCCGTCCTCAAGGTTGCGCTCGACGACAATGGAATTTTTCTTGATTTCGCGGATTTTCTGGACGTAGGTGACCGACGGCACGCCGAGGCGCTGCGCCGTCTGGGGACCCACCTGGGCCGTGTCGCCGTCGATGGCCTGTCTGCCGGCCAGGATCAGGTCGAACTTGCCCAGCTTGCGGATACCGGCGGCCAGGGTTGTGGAGGTGGCGCAGGTGTCCGCGCCGCCGAAGGCGCGGCTGGAGAGGAGCACCGCCTCGTCAGCGCCCATGGCAAGGCACTCGCGCAGCATGTAGGTGGCCTGGGGCGGACCCATGGAAATCACCGTCACGGTGGTGCCGGGGTACCGCTCCTTCAGCTGGAGCGCGGCCTCCAGGGCGTTGGCGTCGTCGGGGTTTAATATGGAGGGGACGCCGTCGCGGATCAATGTGCCCTTGACGGGGTCGATCTTGACCTCGTTGGTATTTGGAACCTGTTTTGCACAGACAATTATTTTCATAGTCGCTCAATCTCCTTTGCGTTACTTCAGCAGGCTGCCGGCAATGACCATCTTCTGGACCTGGGAGGTGCCTTCAAAGATCGTGAAGACGCGGCAGTCGCGGTAGATGCGCTCGACCTTGTACTCGCGTATGTAGCCGTAGCCGCCGTGAATCTGAACGGCCTTCGCGGCGATCTCGTTGCAGATTTCCGTGGCGTAGTATTTGGCCATGGAAGCGGCCGGGCCGGCCTCGGGGCTGTTGGCGTCCTTCAGTTGGGCGGCTCTGTAGACAAGCTCCTTGGCCGCCTGCAGCTTGGTGGCCATGTCGGCAATCATGAAGCTGATTTCCTGGAAATCGGCCAGGCGCTTGCCGAACTGCTTTCTCTCCTTGGCGTAACGGACAGACTCGTCCAGGGCGCCCTGGGCCACGCCGATGGCCATGGCGGCAACGCCGATACGGCCGATGTCCAGCGTCTTCATGGCGTTAGAAAAGCCCTTGCCCTCTTCGCCCAGCATATCGTCCTTATGGACGCGGACGTCCTCCAGGATGATATCGGAGGTGGGACAGCCGATGAGGCCCATCTTGTGCTCGGCCTTGCCGCAGGAGACGCCCGGGAGCTTCATATCCACGATAAAGGCGGAGATGCCTTTGGAGCCCTTCTGGGTTCTGTCGGTCTTGGCGTAGATGATGCACCAGTCAGCCACGGGCGCGGTGGTGATAAAGGTTTTGCGGCCGTTGAGGATCCAGTAGTCGCCGTCCTGGACCGCCGTCGTCGTCGTGCCGCCGGCGTCGGAGCCGGCGTTGGGCTCGGTTAGGCCGAAGGCCATGATTTTTTCGCCCCTGGCGATGGGGGGCAGGTATTTTTCCAGCTGCTCGGGAGTGCCCGCCAGCATCAGGGGGCCGCCGCCGAGGGAGTTGGGAGCCGACACCCAGATGTCGGTAACGGCGCTGGCGCGGCCGAGCTCTTCCAGAACGATGACGTAGGACAGGTAATCCGAGCCCTGGCCGCCGTATTTGACAGGGGTCTTAATGCCGAAGAAGCCGGCTTTGCCCATCTTGGCCAGCAGTTCTTTCGGATACTCGCCGGTTTCCTCGATCTGGTCCAGCACTTCCTTCGTCAGTTCCTTTTCTGCAAAGTCGCGGGCCAGTTTCCGAACAAGCTCATGCTTTTCAGAAAAAATCATGTGAATTCCTCCATTGCTTATATTAGTACGCTAAAATAACCAAGCCACGAAAGCGCCCGTGCCGCTCAGGTGACGGATATACGGATGTACGCCGGGGCACAGAGATGATTATTAACCATTTTTAATTATATGTACTATGTAAAAATATTGTAGTAGTTTGTTTCATACTTTTCCTTGAACATATTCATGCTTTATGCTAAATTGATACCAAAAGGCTACATAAATATAAGTATGCCGGCCCGCTTGCGTTCATAAAATTGCGAAGGAGCCGGCGCCGCCGCATCTCTGCCGGCAGAAAACCAGCGGATGGAAAGGGTGATATGCTTGAGCGCCACACTGTTTGACTACGAATGGCAGTTTCTCCTGCAGATGGTAACGCGGATCAACTATTCCGAGACGTATACGGAAGCCTGCGACACGTTTCTCCAGCAGATACGCACGCTGATACCGTATCAGACGGGCATTATCTTCCAGGCCAGCAGGGAAAACGGCCGCGTCAAGCTCAGCTCCCCGGTTTCAACCGAGGCGCTGGACGACAGCACGGACCACGCCTTTTTTACCGAGGGTGATTATCCCCACTGGAACGAATTCATCATGGCGCCTTACAGCATCGTTTTCCGCCAGTCGGACATCATCGCGCCGTCCAAAATGGAAAAGACCAGGGTATACAGGGAGATCTGGGAGAAGCGGAATGTGTACTGGGGCCTGTTTATCTCGCTGGTGTACAAGGATTACCCCCTGGCCGTCATGGGTCTGATGCGGGAGAAGAGAGACGAGGACTTCTCCGCCCGGGACATTTACATCATGAATACCCTCAAAGACCCGCTGGAGCGGAAATTCTACAGCCTCCTGGAGGGCAAAATGCGGCGCGCCGGCAGCATGCTGCATCCCGAACAGGTCGCCAGGACGGCTTCCCGCTACGGCCTGACGAAGCGCGAGACGGAAATTGCGGCGCTGGTATGCGCCAGCAAGAGCAGCGAGGAGATGTGCCAGCAGCTGTTCATCACCCACGCCACCCTGTCAAAGCACCTGTCCAATATCTACGCGAAAACGAAGGTGCGCAACAGGACGCAGCTGTTCAGCCTGTTCAACGAGGCGTGCTTATAATGCGGGCGTTACATAGGGACATTTGTCGAACACCGCCAATTATTAATTCTATCCCCCGGCGCCGGGTTTTGCAATACTGCAGGTATGTGACAATTACACTTTCTTTTTGTGAAATCATACGATTTATATAGCCGTTATGGCGGGCAAAACCCGACACGCGCCGATTTTGCAAAAATCCAAAAAATTTTAATAGACTGTCAGGGCCTTTAATGGTACGATAAAATGCACTGCGCAAATCGCTGCGCTGTGCGGCAGCATGCGCAATAATCTCAAGCTAAAAGTGTGAAGCTCCGTCTTCGCACTTTAAATTATACTGGAGGAAGAGGCTGTTATGAAAGAACTCAAGGGCACGAAGACGGCGGAAAACCTGATGACCGCGTTTAACGGCGAATCCCAGGCGAGAAACAAATACACCTATTATGCGTCCAAGGCCCGGAAGGACGGGTACGAGCAGATTGCGGCCATCTTTGAGGAGACGGCCAACAACGAAAAGGAACACGCCAAGATGTGGTTCAAGCTCCTCCACGGCGGCCAGGTGCCGGACACCCTGACCAATCTCAAGGATGCCGCCGAGGGCGAAAACTACGAGTGGACCGATATGTACGCCGGCTTTGCCAAGGTCGCGTATGAGGAGGGCTTCCCGGAGATCGCCAAGCAGTTTGAAGGCGTCGCGGCCATTGAAAAGACCCACGAGGAGCGGTACAGAAAGCTCATCGCCAATGTGGAGGGCGGGCTCGTATTCTCCAGGGACCAGGACGTTGTCTGGCAGTGCGCCAACTGCGGCCATATCCACATCGGGAAAAAGGCGCCCGAGGAATGCCCCGTCTGCGCGCATCCGAAGGCTTATTTCCAGCTCCGCGCGGAAAACTATTAAAGCCAATTTGTACAGGAGGAAGTCATGAATTCACCGAAAGAAATCGCACAAAACTACATAGCCATCGGCGCCGGCAAGACAAAGCTGCCCATCAGTAAGATGTTCTGGCTGGGCGTGCTGGCGGGTATGTTCATCGCCATCGCGGGCGTCGCCTCCACCGTTGCCTCTGCCACCCTCACGGGCTCCGTGGGCAAGCTGCTCGGCGCCGCCGTCTTCCCGGGCGGACTGGCTATAGTGCTCATCGCCGGCAGCGAGCTCTTTACCGGCAACACCATGATCATCCTGCCGGTCTGCTGCCGCCAGGCGAAAATCAGCGGTATGCTGAAAAACTGGGTGACGGTTTATATCGGCAACTTTGCCGGCAGCCTGCTGGTGGCGGCGCTGGTGGTCTACGGCCACACCTTCGGCCTGTTCGGCAATGCCGCCGCCGCGGCAGCCATCAATACGGCGGTGGCCAAGGTCAGCCTGACCTTTGGCGATGCGTTCATCCGCGGCATCCTCTGCAACTTCCTGGTCTGCATCGCCGTCTGGATGTCCTTTGCGTCCAAGGACGTGGTCGGCAAGATCGCCGCGATTTACTTCCCGATCATGATCTTCGTGCTGGCCGGCTGGGAGCACAGCATCGCCAACATGTACTTCATCAGCGCCGGCCTGTTTGCCGCCGGCAACGAGACCTATCTGGAGGCCTTTAAGGCGGTCTCCACGGTTGATCCCGGCGTTTTGACCTGGGGCTCCTTCTTCGTGAAGAACCTGCTGCCGGTCACCCTGGGCAACATCGTCGGCGGCTCCGTCCTGGTGGGCATCGGCTACTGGTTTGTCTACCTCAAGGAGGACACAAAGCACGCCGCCGCCGCAAAGAAATAAAACCAAATATGTCAATCAAGGGGCGGTTCTTCTGTCGCAGGGACAGGGGAACCGCCCCTGTTTCATTTTTTTTCTGGGAATATTTTGAGAAAATATCCATACCGGTCTTGCCTGTTGGCAAGTAATAACGTATAATACAGTTCGACACAATTCTCACATAGAATGAGAAAAATGAGAAAAAACGGGAATTGTGGGATGTAGAACAGACAAGAGAGTGTATAAATATGCAGATTAACCGCCTGTTTGAGATCATTTATATCCTGCTGGAGCGCAAATCCGTATCCGCCCGGGAGCTCGCCGAACGCTTCGAGGTGTCGGCGCGGACCATCTACCGGGACGTGGAGCACCTGTCGTCCTCGGGCATCCCTGTCTACATGGCCAAGGGGAGAAACGGCGGCATCCGCCTGCTGCCGAACTTTGTCCTGGACAAGACGGTGCTGACGGAGAAGGATAAAAATGAAATCCTGGCATCGCTGGGGGGGCTGTCGGCCTCCGGCCGGGAGGACGCGGCCGCGGCGCTAAAAAAGCTAGCCCCGCTGTTCGGGCAGGACTACAGCAACTGGATTGAGGTGGATTTTACCAGCTGGAGCTGGGGAGAGCAGCTGCGGGAGCGGTTTGAGCTCATCCGGGACGCCATCCTGGCCCGCCAGCCGCTGGCCTTTGCCTATTACGGCAGCCGGGGGGACAGGACGCAGCGGGTGGCCGAGCCCCTCCGGCTTGTTTTCCGCGGCCAGGCGTGGTACGTCTACGGCTTTTGCCGCACCCGGGAGGATTACCGGTTTTTCAAGCTGTCGCGCATGGAGGATGTGGTCCGGCTGGACGAGGTTTTCCTGCGCACGCTGCCGGAGGCCCCGGCGCGGCCCGCGCTGCCGGAGACGCCCGGGGAGGAGCTGTCGGTTGTTTTCCGCGCCGACGCGGCCGTCGCGTATCTTGTGTACGACCAGTTCCCCCACCACTGCATCAGCAGGCAGCCCGGCGGCAGCCTGATCGTCCGGACAACCTTCCGGGACGGCGACTGGGTGATCCCGTTCTTTTTGTCCTTCGGTTCCCATGTGGAGGTGCTGGAGCCCGCCGCCCTGCGGGACGAGCTCCGCAGCATTCTGGAGGCCACGCTGGCCAAATATCCGGCGTAACACCGCTCAAACTGTCGAAAAACCGCTTCGCTGGGTTTTTCGACAATAAATGGAAGAAAGATGTCGCCGCTGCGGCGGCTCTAGAGGTAACGGGTGGCAGAAGTAAATTCCGCCACCCGCTGAAATATGACCTTTTTTGTCTCTGTCGCACGCTCGCGCACTCCGCCGACAAAAAAGCTTTTCGCCTCCGGCGAAAAGGACGAGAGTGGCACATTGGGCTTTTTCAGCAAGCTGGGCGCTCCCGATAACGGGGGCGCCGTTTTTGATGTATCAGCGCCGCGCCTGCTTGGTATCCTAAGCACATGGCCGCCCGGGAGGCGGGACCATAACCATCCATTAACGGACGATAAGAGGCGCGTATGAAAGACAAACGACCCCTGGGGATTTTCGCGGCGGTGGGCACGGGGACCTTCATGGCGGCGCTGGACGCCAGCGTCGTCAATCTGATCATGCCGCTGATCAAAGAGGACTTTGGCGTGTCGCTGTCCATGCTGGAGTGGATTGCCACGTCGTACCTATTGGTGGTCAGCAGCCTGCTTTTGACCTTCGGGCGGCTCGGCGACCTGTACGGCCAGAAGCGGATATACCTCACCGGCTTTGTCATATTCATCGTCGGTTCGGCCCTGTGCGGCTTTTCCGCCGGGATTGCCGCGCTGATTGCCATGCGGGTTATCCAGGCGCTGGGCGCAGCCATGCTCTTTTCCGCGGGCCCGGCTATCGTCACCAACGCCGTTTCCCCGGCCAACAGGGGGCGGGGCTTGAGCTTTGTGGCCATGTCGGTGGCGCTAGGGCTGTCCTCCGGACCGGTGCTGGGCGGTCTGTTGGCCACCCACGCGGGCTGGCCCAGCATCTTTTTCATCAACGTGCCCGTGGGCCTTGCCGGCGCCCTCCTGACGGCCCGTTTTGTACCGGGCTTTGAAGGGGAAAGAGAAAAGGCGCGGTTTGACGTCGCCGGCAGCGTGCTGGTGTTTTTTGCGCTTCTGCTCTTAATGCTGCCCCTGAGCATTTCCGGGGATTACAGTCTGTCTCCCGTCCTATTTACGCTGCTTTTGGCCGCGGGGGCGCTGCTGATTGTCGTCTTTATCCTTTTCGAGCGCCGCCACCCCAGCCCGATGCTGGACGTCCGGCTGTTTAAAAGCCGGGTGTTCG
This sequence comes from Sporobacter termitidis, assembly GCA_029267955.1. Classification (GTDB taxonomy): domain Bacteria; phylum Bacillota; class Clostridia; order Oscillospirales; family Oscillospiraceae; genus Sporobacter; species Sporobacter termitidis_A. The sequence continues at coordinate 19,838 of JAJUHI010000008.1, forward strand.
CCGGCAGCAACGGCGCGGCGCTGCTGGTGTACATGGCCTCGTATATCCACTCGTTTTTGACGCCCTTTTATCTGCAGACGCTGCGGGGGTACACGCCGTCCCACGCGGGCCTTTTATATCTGCCGATGCCACTGGCCTCCATGCTGGCCGCGCCCGTGAGCGGCGGCCTGTCCGACCGGGCCGACAGCCGCCTGATCAGCGCCCTGGGGGCGCTGGTTATGGCCGGCGGGCTGTTGATGCTCAGCAGTCTGGAGGCCGGCACGTCGAGCGCTTATATCGTGACGGCCCAGGCCGTCACCGGTCTGGGCTTCGGCATCTTTCAGACGCCCAACAACAGCGCCATCATGGGCAGCGTGCCGGCATCCAGCCGCGGCACAGCCTCGGGGACGCTGGCCACCATGCGCAACATGGGCATGGCGCTGGGTATTGCGCTGGCCGGGGCGCTGTTTTCCTACCACAGCGATCAGGGGAGCATGATTTACGAGCGCGCCGGCCAGACGGGGGCGCAGCTGGAGACCAGCGTCTTTATCTACGCGCTGCGCCTGACGTATTGGGCGGCGGTTGCCGTGGCATTGGGCGCCATGGCGGCGTCCGTCATCAAGGGGCGGATGATGACGGAGCGGGAGAAAGAATAGTAGGGCGGGCTGACCTCAGCCCGCCGTTATCAGGTCATGATGAGAAAATTCACGATACCCTACCGTTTTGCTTCCGCCGGGCGCTTTTCGCGTTCGGGAAGCCGCTTTTTGACGGCCCTTTCAACCACGGTATACAACCCGTGCAGCAGCAGGGCCGGCACAAGGCTCGATACAAAGACCAACGGGACGATGAGAACGAAATACTTCAGGAAAAAGGCCTGCTGGGTAAGTTCACCGGACAGCCTGTAAAACAAGGGGTAGAGGGTGGAGTCGGCAAGATAGCTGAAAAGATAAAGCTCCAGCGTCACCGAGGACACCAGCGACAAAAGGCGCCGGAGAATAGCGTTTTTAATTTCTATCCGGTACAACAGCAGGAAGATTGCCACGCTCTCGGGGGCGATAAAGACGGAGCCGTAGGTGGTCAGGAGCCAGTTGTTGACCACATAAGGCTGGGCCAGCATCAGTACCGCCGTCTGGAGGGCAATCAGCACGGCGATGGCCAAAAGGCACCGCCGGGGCTTGACCACGGGTCGAAACTTCCGGATATAGGCGCCCGCGGCATAGTAAAACAAGGGATACAGGCTTGCCCAGAAGTCGGGGAAGTAGAAAAAGGAAAAGCTCTCCCTGTAGGAAAAGAGCGGGTTAAAGGTGGCGGGCAGCAGCACGATAACAACAAGGACGGCAAAGAGGACATGATACGCCTTTTTGTCCAGGGACTCCAGCATCCTGCTCAAAAACGGCGCCAGCAGAAACAGGCCCAGGTACATATTGACATACCAGGCGTAGGGGTCGGCCTTGAAGCTGAAGATCTCAAAAACGGCGCCCTTTAGGCTGATCTGGCCGGGGTACCTGATGCTGTTGACGACCAGGCAGAGGATGCTGATGACCAGATACGGGGCGAGCACCCGCAGGATTTTGGGGTAATGCCCGCGAAGCGCCGTTTTTGAGCCGGACAGATAGCCGGTGGCCAGGAGAAACAGCGGTACGCAGGAGACAAACAGCCATCTCAAAACGGTCTGCAGGAGCATGTTGCCGCCGGCGACGGGCGTTTCATAATACCTGGTGTTCAGTGAAAAGTGGACGCAGACGACAAACAAAATTGCCAGGGACTTGACAAGGTCGATGCCGGAAGACCGCTCCTTGGTGGCTGTTGACACAAATGATCTCTCCCGCCTGTATGTAAATAAGCTTGTGATGGCGGAAATTATACTCCTTTGGGCGAAGACAGTCAAATATTGCGGGTTTTGCAGGCTGTTTGTAACCGGATTGTTTCCAAATAATGTTTCTTCACGGCCGGATAAGCTTTATAATGTTTAAAAGACGGAGCTTTGGAACATTTTTCTTGCTTTTTCGTCAAAAATGAAACCGTATGCCTTGGGGGAATGAACATGGACGAAACAACAAACAAAACCGGCGCCGCCGCTTTGGAGACGCCGAAGAAAAAACAGCGGAAAAAGAAAACGGTCAAGAGGATCGTTGCGATTTCCATCGCCGTCGTTGTCGTGGCGGGGATTACCTTCGGGATGATCCGCCTGTTCCGGAAGGACGAGGGCGATAAGCAGATATTGACCGATGTGGTCACCCGCGGCTCCATCCAGAGCACCGTGACCGGCAGCGGCGTGACGAAGGCCAAGGATACTGAAACCATCACGCTCAATGCCGGGGGCACCGTCCTGGAGGTATATGTCAAGGAAGGCGACACGGTCAAGGTGGGCGACCCGCTGTATACCATCGACAGCACCGAGGCCATCGCCGCCCGCGATGAAGCCCAGAAGCAGGTGTTCAACTATCAGAGGCAGCTGGATAAGCTCCTTGAAGCGGCCAATTACCTGATCGTCACCGCCGATTACAAGGGCATCCTGGTTGACGTTAAGGACCTAAAGGTCGGCGACACGGTGGCGACCGACACGAAAATCGCCACTCTGGTGGACGACAGCAAGATGCGGCTGGAGCTGTATTTTAACTACGCCTACATAGACGAGATCAAAGTGGGGCAGACGGCCGCCGTCTCCATACCCGCCACCATGAACCTTTTAACCGGTACGGTGGCGGAGGTCAACCATGTCCGGAAGGTGACGCCGGAGGGCTCGACGCTCTTCCAGGTGGTTGTCGTTGTGGACAATCCCGGCGTCCTGACGGCGGACATGGGCGCGACGGCGGTGCTCACCAGCCCGTCCGGCGAGCAGATTGACCCGTACGAGCCCGGGAAGCTGAAGTATTATAAATCCACGGATATCGTCACAAAGGTCAGCGGCAAGATTCTTGCCTCCAATCTACTCGATTACGCCCAGGTGAACCGCGGGGATGTGATTTTGCATATCGACGCGGAGGATAACAGCGATCAGATTGCCACGCTGGAAAGCCAGCTGAAAACGGCCGGGGAAGCGCTGGAGAAAGCCCAGAAGAACCTGGAGAATTTTAACGCCGTATCGCCCATGAACGGGACGGTGCTCTCCTGCTCCTTGGAACCCGGGAAACGGGTGGAGTCCGGCAGCGTGGCCATCAGCATCGCCGACACCTCGGTGATGACGGTGGAGGCCCGTATCGACGAAATCAACGTGGCGTACGTGAAGCCCGGCATGATGGCGACCATCACCCAGTGGAGCCGCAACGGCGAGGAGACGTTTATGGGCGTTGTGGAGTCGGTGAGCCTGGAGGGCAAAAACGAAAACGGCTACTCCTATTTCCCGGCCATCATCCGGGTGGATAACCCCACGGGGTCTCTGATGACGGGCATGTATGTGGATTACAGCCTGGTGGCGTCCCAGTCCGACGACTGCCTGATGGTGCCGGTGCAGGCCGTCAAATACACCGACACCGGCACGCTGCTGTTTATCCGGACTGAGACAAAGCCGGAAAACGCCCTGGACGTGGAAACGCTGGGCCTCGAAGTGCCCGAAGGCTTTTATGCCGTACCGGTGACGGTGGGGCTGTCCGACAGCATGTACGCGGAGATTATCGACGGCGTCCAGGAGGGGACCGAGGTGTTCACCCAGTATATGACCGACTATGGCAGCTCCTACATGGGCGGCGGCATGGTATATGTAGGTTAGGATGTGTCGCATTGAATCTGATTGACTTGAGAGATGTCTATAAAATTTACAACGAGGGCTATGAAAACGAGGTCCGCGCCTTGAACGGCGTGTCCCTTGAGATCGGCAGAGGCGAGTTTGTCAGCATTGTCGGCGCTTCGGGCTCCGGAAAGTCGACGCTGATGAACATCCTGGGCTGTCTGGATATCCCCACCTACGGCACCTATTATCTGGACGGCCAGGATGTGGGGGAGATGACGGACGCCCAGCTGTCGAGGATCCGGAACAAGGAGGTGGGCTTTATTTTTCAGGGCTTCAACCTGATTCCCGAGCTGAACGCCTATGAAAATGTCGAGCTGCCGCTGATTTACCGGGGGCTCAGCGCCGGACAGCGCCATGAGATGGTGATGGAGGCGCTGGCCCGGGTGGGGCTGACCGAGCGGGCCCGTCACAGGCCCTCGGAGATGTCCGGCGGCCAGCAGCAGCGCGTGGCCATCGCCCGGGCAATCTCCACCCAGCCGCCGATAATCATGGCCGACGAGCCCACCGGCGCCCTGGATTCCAAAACCGGCGAGCATGTGCTGGAAATCCTCAAAGGCCTCCACCAGAGCGGCACAACGGTGATCCTCATCACCCACAACAGCGCCCTGGCCGACGCCTCCGAACGGATAATCAGCATTTCTGACGGCGTCATCATCGATGACCGCCTCACAAGGGGGGCCGCCGTATGAGACTGAATGTCCGTCAGGGCTTCAAGATGGCCTTTAAGTCCATCATCAACAACAAGGTCCGTTCGATTCTGACCATGCTGGGCATCATTATCGGCGTTGCGGCCGTGGTGATTCTCGTCTCCATCGTCCGTGGCTCCAACCAGAAGCTGCGTGAGTTTTACGAGAGCATGGGCACCAATAAAATCAACGTCTCCGCCTATCAGTACAACGGCGACGACATCACCCAGGAGCTGTATGATTTCTGCATGGGCCTCAAGACCCTGGTGGTGGGCGTCACGCCCAACAGCTCCTATTACGGTCCGATCAAGTACCTGACCAAATCGACGGACTCCAACCAGGAGTACGGCCAGCCCATCACCTATCTGGGGAGCGACCTGTACTCCACGTGCAACAACTATACCCTGGCCGGCGGCCGGGACATCTGCTGGCTGGATGTTAAAAACTACAACCAGGTAGTCGTCCTGGGGGCGAAGCTGAAGGAGCTTTTGTTTGATTACAAGAACCCCATCGGCGAGAAGATCACCATCGGCGGGCAGAAATTTGAAGTCATCGGCGTCTATGAGGCCAAGGGCGGCAGCGGCAACTGGTATGTGGATTACATGTGCGTCGTGCCCTATTCCATGAGCCGGCTGCTCAACAAAACCACGAGCATGACGGAGTTTACCGTCAAGGCCAAAAACGCCGCGGCCACCACCGAAGCCATCACGCGCATCACAGGCTTTTTGGAGGGGCAGATCGACTCCAACGCCGGCTTCTTCAATGTCTGGACCGAAAATACCTGGATGGAGAGCTCCGACGAGCAGAATAAAATGATGAGCCTTGTCCTGGGCGGCATCGCGGGCATATCGCTCCTGGTGGGCGGCATCGGCATCATGAACATCATGCTGGTGACCGTTCGGGAGCGCACCCGGGAGATCGGCATCCGCAAGGCCATCGGCGGGTCGCGCCGGTCGATACTGGTACAGTTTTTGATCGAATCGGCGGTGATCTGCGCCACCGGCGGTATTATCGGCATCCTGCTGGGGTATCTGGGCACGCTGGTGGCTGGCAAGCTCCTGCTCGATATGGTGCTGCTGCCCAGCGTCCCCATGACCATCGGCGCGTTTTTATTCTCGGTGGTGCTCGGCATCAGCTTTGGTATGTATCCCGCCGTGAAGGCATCCGGCCTGCAGCCTGTTGAAGCGCTGCGCGCCGATTGATGAAGGAGGCTCAACGCACATGAAGAAATTGATTGCATTGTTCCTGGCAGTTGCGGCGCTTTTCGCCCTGACGGGCGGCGCCGCGGCCCAGGCTGCCAACTTTCCCGATATAACGGACCCTCAGCTGGCGCGGGACGTGGCCGTTTTACAGATGCTCGGCGTTGTCAGCGGGGACAACAACGGCAATTTTAACCCCTACGGGACCCTGACCCGCGCGCAGTTTTGCAAAATGGCCGTCATGGCCATGGGCAAGGGTGACCAGGCCGCGCTGTATCAAAACCGCACCATTTTCCCCGACGTCCGCTCCGGCCACTGGGCCCGGGGGTATATCAACTACGCCGTCTCCGGCGAGAACAAGCTCATCATCGGCAACAGCGACGGCACCTTCCAGCCTGAAAGCCCCGTTACCGGCGCGCAGGCGGTGACGATTCTCATGCGGATGCTGGGCTACACCGACGCCGACGCCGGCATGCTCTGGCCCGACGGTTATCTGGCGCTGGCCGCCGACAAGGGACTGACAAGCGGCGTGACCCTCGCAGCGCCCGGCGCGCCCATAACGCGGGCGAACGCCGCTAAGCTGTTTGTCAACCTGCTGGGCAGCGAAATGAAAGCCGGCGGCCTGTACGCGGCCACGCTCGGCACCACGGTGTCAAACGCTGTTATCAAGAAATCGGCGGCGTCTTCGGACGGGACGGCGGGCTCGGTAGAGACGTCAGCCGGCACCCTGCAGACGGCCCGCGGCGTGCTCCCGGCCGCCCTTGTGGGCCTGCGGGGGACGCTGGTACTGGATCAGGCGGGGCGGCTTCTCACCCTGGTGCCGGACAGGGTCCGGCAGGTGACGGTGATCGTATCGGCCTGCGGTTCTGACTGGATAAAGGATGAGAACGGGGTCCGCTACGACATACCGGCGTCGGCCACCGCCTACACGGCCGATAAGGAGACCACCTACAGCGCCGCGTATATAAACCTGGAGCCGGGCACCGCCGTGTCGATCTATTACAACAAAGCCGGCACGGTGGACGCGGTTTACATCAACACGGTGAAAGCGGAAGGGGCGGTTATCTACGGCACCGGAACCGGCTCCATCGCCGCTCTGACCGGGGGCGATACCGGCTATAAGATTTATAAAAACGGCGCGCCCGCCGACATGTCGGCAATCCAGCAATATGATGTCATCACCTACAACCCGACGTCAAAAATCCTGACGGTGACGGATTTCCGCCTGACGGGCGCTTATGAAAGCTGCTGGCCCAGCACGGCCAATCCGTCGGAGATCACGGTCTTCGGCCTAAAATTTACGGTGCTGCCCTCGGCGGCCGAAAGCCTTGCCAAGTTCAAGATCGGAGATGTTATAACGCTGCTGCTCACCGGCGACGGGCAGGTGGCCGGGGCGGTGTCGGGCTGGTCGCTGAAGGAAACGGCCATCGGCGTTGTGACGTCCATGTCCGCCGGCCACGCGGAAGTCGAGCTGTTTAACGGCATGAAGGTGAGCGGCACCCCGGGCTCTTTATCTGTCAGCGAGGGCGAGCTTGTATCCGTCAGTTCTTATGAAGCGGGTAAAATATCCTTAAAGCCGCTGACGGGGAAGGCCGTAACCGGAAAACTCAACGTCACCGGAAGAATGCTGGGGACGACAAGCCTCAGTCCGGCGGTACGGATATTCGAGCGGGTCGGTACGGGCCCTGTAACGCAGATTTCTTTGGAGGACCTGAAACAGGCGAGCATCCCCTCGACAAAGGTGCTCTACTCCAGCACCGACAGCCAGGGCCGCGTCGACATGCTGGTGCTCGACGATGTGACGGGAGACCGGTATGTCTACGGTTTACTGGAAATGGGAAGGGGTGCAGACGGGCTGGAAGCCAACACCATCTCGGTTGTCAACAGCGAACATCAGCAGGGGACGCCGGTAGCGCAAACACTTTTTGCGTATAATAATCATGGCAGCAAGGTCTTTGGCGGCGTCGCCTTCAGCAGCGACGGCACCGAGGCCATCCAACTCATGACGCTCACAAGGGTGCCGAATATCCAGCGGACCGCGTTTCGTATGGTAAACGGGACGGCTTTCATAGAGATTGCCGGCGTTGAATACCAGGTAGCCGAAAACGTCCAGTGTTATAACATGAAAAGCGGCGTCTGGTATGAATCCCTCGACGAGATCCGGGCTGTCTCCGATTCGCTGACGGTCTATTATGACCGGGCGCCTTGGGAAGGCGGCAAAATCCGCATCGTCGTTGCGGAATAGAGCAGTTTAATAATGGGTTATGGGGCCGCCTTCGGTAGGAAGGCGGCCCCTTGGTTTTATCCGGTCGCGCGTTATGAGGGCGGGCGGTATCCCTGACGCCCCTTCCGGCCAGCGGCTTTGCAGAAGTCGCGTGGTAAAGGGCGTTGTCTGGTCCCTTCCACCCCCTCCGTCATTTGCTGCGCAAATGCCGCCGCCCCCAAGGGGGAGGCGGCGGGGGACTTTGATTCCCGCCTGCGCGGGAATGACAGGGGTGGGAACGGGGATGACAAGACGAGGGTACTGAGCAATAGCACCCTTTGACATACAAAACCCGCCCTCCGGCAGGGGAGGACGGGTTTGTCTGTTTATGAAATTTGCCTGCTGCTTGCATCTTGACTGTTCGATCTCGGTTATTCGTATCTCAGCGCGTCGATGGGATTGAGGCGCGCGGCCTTTCGCGCCGGCAGGAAACCGAACAGGATGCCGATGGCGGCGGAGATGCAGAAAGCCATGGCAATGGCGTTGAGGGAGGGGGAAACGGCAAGGTTCGGGTCGAGAGCGGCCTGGAGGATGACGGTCGCCACCGTCGACAGCAGATAGCCAAAGCCGATGCCCAAAAGGCCGCCCAAGGTGCTGAGGGTTGCTGCTTCTATGACGAACTGCTGCAGGATGAACCGCTGCTTGGCGCCCAGCGCCTTGCGGATGCCGATCTCCCGCGTCCGTTCCGTTACGGAGACCAGCATGATGTTCATGATGCCGATGCCGCCCACCAGC